>JAYWHK010000250.1:0-7709 GCA_043777755.1 Saprospiraceae bacterium | reverse complement strand
TTTATAAAAATAAAAAATTGATATTTTATTATAAATTAAAATATTATTTTTTAAATTTTTTAAAAATGTTCTGTTTTTAGAAAACTGGAACATCGAGTTGATAGGTATAGATGTCTTCGGGTGTAGTTTTGAGGATTTTAGCAATTTCTTCTAAGCGGTCGGTACGGATTTTGACTTTACCCGTTTCCCATTCGTTGTAAGATTTTAGGGAAATGCCCAATTCGGCAGCCATGTATTCTTGTGTAAGGCGTTGTCTTTCTCTGATGCTTCTGATTTTAAAGTATAATGGTGTCATAGGAAACGAAAAATGAAAGAAATTAAAAAATGAAAGAATAAAGTAAATTATATTTTCAACAAAAGTAGTGTTTTTTCAAAATAACAAAACGACACGACAAAAAAATATTCAAAATGTTCAAAAACTATATTTTTATAGCGTGTCTGGTGCTTTGTATAGGGTTTTCTACAAAGGGACAAGAGGTGAAGGAGAAAATAAAATGGAGTGTGAATGTTGGAAAGGGGACATCTTGGAATTTTGGTGTATTTGACAAAGAACGAAGTATTATCCAATCAGATTTTAGTTTTACCCATACCTTTTCAAAAAATACCATCAAAGAAATTGGTATAGAAATGTTTTACAAAAATAGGTGGTTGCTTAATTTTGAGTATCAAGATGCTTTTTTTAGTCAAACGTATCTTATTGTAGCAAGCGCCTCTCACAATGCAGGCACTTTCTGGCATCCATCAACTAATTATGGAAGTAATCAGTATGTAAATCGAGGAAAATTGAATATTTTTACATTAAAAGGGGCATTGCCTTTTATGTATGACGACAATGCAATTATAAAATTGATTCCCAAAGTTGGTATCCAGTACAATCATTCACATTGGAAAACAGTAGTGCCTCATTTTGAAGAATATCCAATACTGGGACAATTACCTCCTAATGTTACCGTAAATACCAAAACATTTAGAGATGATGAATCTTACATAAAAAGTAAAAATGGCTTTAATGCAATATTTTCCTTAGATATCTATGTATGTCCACCATTTTATCAAAGACGTTTTTCTCTATATTGCTCTTTATTGTGTAGTAAAGGCTTATCCGTTAGGGCAAATACGATATATAGAGTGAATGATTCTGTGTTTTATTTTTCTGATGATTATTCTTATTTATCAGCTATGGTAGGTCTAAAATACCGTATTCCTCAAATAAAAAAAATTAACAAGCATGACAAATAAACTTTTACAAATCCTAATTTTTGTCTTTTATTGGTTTTTCAAGCAAAAGCAAACATTGAAATCTTTGAAGTCAAAGGCGTTCCAAGTGCAAAAGATTGTACGGGTTACATTTCTATCAAAATAGATGGCAATTCGGGGCCTTATGACATCAGTGCTATCAATACAACTACCAACAGTGCTGTTTCTAAAGTCTATACCAATGTGACGAATGGAGTTTATTTATTCTCAGGGCTTTGCGTAGGCGATTATAATATTTTTGTAGTTGATAAAAACGCAACGATTGGCGGCAGTGCAACTTGTAAAAAAACACTAATGGCATCTATTGTCGTTTGCCAGCCTTTTAATATTGTAGAAGATGCAAAATCAAAAATTGTTTGTGGTGACGACAAAAGCGGTTTTATTGAGGTCAGTATAAAAGGCGGTGTTCCGCCTTACAAATACCTCTGGAGTAGCGGACAAACCACTGAAGATATTAGTGGTTTGGAAGGTGATAAAGTTTATACTTTGACAGTGACGGATAAGCAGGGCTGTACAGCGAGTAAGGGTATTACCGTAGATGGGCAAAAAATTCAAGCTAATTTGGTAATTGTAAAAGCATCTTCTATTACTCCTTGCGACGGTATTGTTGAATTACAAAGCATATCAAGTACGGGAATATCTTCAAGTGCATATAAAATACAATGGAGCAACCCTAAAGTTGCAGCGAATACAATAACGCCTAAAAATTTATGTGTTGGAAAACAGGCGGTTACTATTACTTCTGATGAAGGATGTAGTTTTGTAAAAGAATTTGATGTGCCAAAATGCCAACCAAAAGATTTGGTTTTACAATCAGTAGAAAATAGATACTCACCACCAGTAAAGCAGTCCACAGAATACTGTAATCGAAATAAAATAATAAGTATTTTGATGAGTGGAGGAACTCCACCAATTTCATACACTCTAAAAAAAATAAATGGAGCAACTATTCAAAGTGGTACAGTCAATTATCCACAAGGAGGTTATTTTACATATATTGATTTAAAAAAATATAATGACGACCAAGGCGATTATATATTTGAAGCTGAAGATATGTGTGGAAACCGTAAAAGGATATTTTATGATTGCAAGTGTATTGATAGACTTAGTGATTTTATTAAAATAGATAGATGTACTGAAAACGGAGATGTTGAAATAGAAATAGATACAAAGTTTAAATCTGATAACCCAACAATCATAGATGAAAAATATACTATCACATGGGCAACACCAAGTAATAACACAACAAGAGTTCATTTAAAGAAAACAAACGAGTTGAGTAATGTATATGGCACAATGAATTGGACAAATAGCACTAAAGGAGCTTTGGCTGTATGGTCATATGAGAATGAATTTGGCTGTAAATTTAATCAATGTACAGATTTTTCATTAAAAAATGAAGGAACTACTTATTGTCATCCACTTGTGACTGGAATATCATATTTCAATAAAAATACTAACTTTAAAGGGCTTTTACAAACAATGAGTGTTGTAACAAATGAATTTAATATATACTCAGAATGTAAAAATCTCTGTAAACCTAAATGGGAACAATCAAATGATCCATTGGTAGAACAAGCTACGTCAATAAATAATCCTACACCAAATCCTCTTTTCGTGTCGGGTCTAAGGGCGTTAGGAACATATACTCCAGACAATCCTCTTAAACCTTGTGCTTCTGGTAAGCTAAAATACCCTTGTATGAATAATGATGGAGAGTTTAGAGTTATTAATATAAAACCTTTAGTATGGTTTGAAGACATAGATTTAACAACTGTTAAATCTGTTGTAAGTCCTCTATTTGCCTCAACTCGATGTGAAGCCGATTGTTATTGTTATTTCCCTTTTGGAGAATTATTGGATGGCGTTTTTGATAACGCCTATCCGTATCCTAAATATTTTAAAACAAAAAAAGTTTTAGATGAAACTTATAAATGCGAACCAGTAGTACCTCCAGTAATACCTCCAAATCCAGTAGTAATTGTTGGTTCTAATCCTCCGTCATCGTCATCTTCACCTTGCAATACAGACCTAATCGGAGAAGAAAAAGGCAATTGTAAATATGATTTTATCTGCCCAGCAACGGGTGTAGTAGTAGAAAAAGATGTTTATGTTGGAAATTACTGCATTTTAGCTGTATTTAATTCAAAATTCTGCGATCAAAATGCCCAAAATAAAGATCTATGTAGTATAAAATGTAAAATAGATGGATTTTTAAGATATGACCTTGTGAAATATTGTAAAATTGATGATTTGTGTGGTGTAGGAACGCCTTACATTACAATCAAGCCAGATATTACCAATAATGTGACAGGTGGAAGTCTTCCGCCTCAAAAAGGTGATGGTCAAAAAATAAAATATATATATAAAGGAGAAGAAGTAGGAGCTTGTTTTCCAGAGGTGTTTTTTGCTCCAGACCCTGTATCATCAAAAATAGCCAATAGTGTTAATGTGAAAAGTGGCAATGCCTCTGCAATAGTATTTCCTAATCCATTTCAAAACCAATTGACCATAAAATTAGAATCACCTAAGAACTCAAAAATTAAAATTGTTCTGATGAATATTTTAGGAGGTATTGTACAAATACAAGATGTAGAAGCAAATAAGGGTACAAATAACTTTGAATTTAATTTTCAAGATTCACTATCTCAAGGAATGTATTATCTCCAAATCGTAGGAGAAGACTACAAGCTACAGTACCCAATTGTACACCAATAAACAAAAAAGCCTGCGAAAATTGCAGGTTTTTTTATAAGTATTGCCCTTTTAACACAATTTTTTTATTTTTTGAAAAAAACTTTTGAAAAAAATTTGTAATAACAAAGGAACTTTTCTACCTTTGCATCGCTTTCAGTAAAAAGAACGTTGTTTGGCTTGCTAAAGTAATATTTAAATGGATTTCGTAGCTCAGTTGGTTAGAGCGCTGGTTTGTGGTGCCGGAGGTCGTGGGTTCGAGCCCCATCGAGATCCCTGCTCAAAAGCTGTTTCGGTAATATCGGAGCAGCTTTTTTGTTTTTCAAAGTAAATACGCTTCTACTTTTACATTTTAAATTTATCCTTTTACATTTTGACTTTATAAAATGTCTTTAATAAAAAAATTAGCTGGCGAAACTGCCGTTTATGGATTGAGTAGCATCATTGGGCGATTGCTCAATTACCTTCTTGTGCCTTTATATACAAGCGTTTTGAGTATTGGAGAGTACGGTGTTTCTTCTGAGTTTTATGCTTATGCTTCTTTTGCTGCGGTTGTTTTTTCGTATGGAATGGAAACAGCTTTTTTTAGTTTTTGTCAAAAAAACGATTCTGACGAAAAGGTTTTCAGTACAGCGATGATTTCTCTGTTGGTGAGTTCTGCTATTATTGGTGTTTTGCTTTTTTTATTAGCCACACCTTTGAGTATTTGGACAAAAAATGTCAATCGAGAAGTTTTATTTTATTATTTGGCATTTATTTTAGCGGCAGATGCAGTGAGTTCAATTCCTTTTGCTTGGTTGCGAAAAAAAAATCAAGCAAAACGGTTTGCGGCACTGCGGTTTTTGAATATTCTGACAGGCATCGTTTTAAACTTATTCATTTATGCTTTTTGTCCGTACATGATAAAAAATGGGCATTCTTTTTTTAGTTATTTTTACCAACCTGAAAATGGTATAAAATATATGTTTTTAATCAATGCCATTTCGAGTTGGATTGTTTTTCCTTTTTTTATCAAAGAAATAAAATTGCTGCGTTATGGTTTTGACAAAACACTTTGGAAAGAAATGATGCTTTATGCTTATCCGTTGATTTTCATGGGATTGGCTGGTATGGTCAATGAAACGCTTGATAGAATCTTACTAAAAAATCTAATCGTTGATACCAAAATTGCAGAAGAACAGATTGGTATTTATTCTGCCAATTACAAACTCTCGATTCTGATAACGCTGTTTATTCAAGCCTTTCGTTTTGCTGCCGAACCTTTCTTTTTTTCAAGAATGAAAGACGACAATGCAAGAGAAACATACTCCAAAGTGATGAATTACTTTGTGATTGTTTGTAGCTTGATTTTCTTAGTGGTTGTATTTTATTTGGATATTTTCAAGCATTTTTTACGCAATAAAACCTATTGGGAAGGACTCCATGTTGTTCCTATTTTATTAATGGCAAATGTTTGTTTGGGTATTTACTACAACCTTTCTATATGGTTCAAATTGTCGAATAAAACAAAAATGGGCGCATTTGTTGCCATTTTCGGTGCAATAATTACACTGATTCTCAACTATTTATGGATTCCTTCGTATGGATATACAGGTTCGGCATGGGCTACTTTTTCTTGTTATGCTTCCATGTGTATCGTAAGCTATCTTTTAGGACAAAAATATTATCCTGTTCCTTATGACTTAAAAAAAATAGCATTATTTATTGGAGGTGCTTTGTTTTTTTATGCAATCAGCGATTATTTAGCGGCTTTTTACGCACTTAGTGATTATATGAAAATGGGCGTAAATACCATTTTACTATTTGCTTACACCACGATGATTTTTTTTACGATGAAAAAAGAACTTTATGGCAACTGAAAATAAAAAAAAGGGAATGGATTTTTTGCTGTTGCGAAAAGTAATGGAAATGGCAAAACCATATCGCTCTACGTGGATAACAACTGCGGTACTGGCATTGGTCATGTCACCACTTGGTCCTTTGCGTACCAACTTGATTCAAGAAATGGTGGACAAATACGTCATCGAAGAATCAAATATTCCAGCTTTGACCAAAATGATTGCACTCGTAGGTGTCATTTTGCTTATTGAAGCTGGCGTTCAATATGCTTTTACGATGATGAGTAGTTGGCTCGGACAAGCGGTGATTAAGGATTTGCGTGTTCGTGTTTTTACGCACATCACCTCTTTGCGTTTAAAATATTTTGACACCAATCCGATAGGAACTTCGACGACCCGAACCATCAGCGATTTAGAAACCATCAACAGTGTTTTTTCGCAAGGAATTATTACGATTTTAGCGGATTTTCTGACCTTGATATTGGTCTTGGCATTTATGCTCAATAGCAGTTGGAAACTGACATTGGTCTGTTTGATAGTTGTTCCGTTTTTGATTTGGGCGAGTTTTATTTTTAAAGAAAAAGTAAAAACAACCTTCGAGCAAGTAAGAACACAAGTTGCCAAAATGAACGCTTTTTTGCAAGAAAGAATTTCAGGAATGAGAATTATCCAAATTTTCAATGCAGAAGAGCAAGAGTTTGAAAAATTCAAAACCATCAACAAAGACCATACAAAAGCCAATATTGACGGTATTTTCTATTACGCTGTTTTTTTTCCAGTGGTTGAAATTTTATCCGCAGCAGCACTTGGACTTATGGTTTGGTATGGCGCAGGAGGCGTGATTCGAGGAGAAATTTCCTTAGGAAACCTCGTTGCTTTTCCAATTTATATTTCTATGCTTTTCCGTCCGATAAGAACTTTGGCAGACAAATTCAACAGTTTGCAAATGGGCTTGGTCGCAGCGGAACGTGTTTTTTCTTTGTTGGACGATACCGATTTATTGGAAAAAGATGGTACGCAAAAGATAGAGCGTTTTAACGGAAAAATAGAATTTAAAAATGTTGATTTTAGCTACATTGAAAATACGCCTATTCTGAAAAATGTAAGTTTTACAGTAAATCCAAGCGAAACTTTGGCAATTGTGGGCAGTACAGGTTCTGGAAAAACGACAATCATCAGTTTGCTCAATCGTTTTTATGAAATAAATAGCGGAACAATCAGCATTGATGGAACAGATATATGCAATTTTGAAAAAAATAGCCTTCGTGCCAGAATTGCAGTTGTTTTACAAGATGTTTTCTTATTTTCAGGAACAGTTTTAGAAAATATTACGCTCCGAGATAGTTCCATTACAAGAGAACAAGTTATTGACGCAGCAAAAATCATTGGCGCACATGAATTTATAGAAAAGTTGCCACAAGGCTACGATTATCAAGTAATGGAGCGTGGTGCAACCCTTTCGATGGGACAACGACAACTGATTTCCTTTGTTCGAGCATTGGTTTTTAATCCAGATATTTTGATTTTGGACGAAGCTACTTCTTCGATTGACCCCGAAACGGAATCCGTCATTCAATATGCAATTGAAAAATTAATTGCAAAAAGAACGTCTATTATTATTGCACACCGTTTGAGTACGATTCGTCACGCTACCAATATTATGGTTATGGACAAAGGAGAAGTCAAAGAATTTGGAACACATGAGCAACTCCTCAAAAACGAAAATGGACACTACCGAGAATTGTACGAAATGCAGTATTTAACTTTAACTTCCGAATAAGAACTTAACAATCTACAAAATTAAAACTTTGTTTTAATTAAATTCACTACTGAGCGGCACGGTTTTATTAAGCGGAATTAAATTTTATAATTACTTGATAATCAATATTTTGTGCTATTAAGTTTTTCAAGTAAAGTAGC
>JAYWHK010000249.1:0-7710 GCA_043777755.1 Saprospiraceae bacterium | reverse complement strand
TTTCATGATAAATCAAGATTTTATTATACGTATTTCATGATAAATCATGAAAATCAGTCCAATCAGTGTTCTATTTTTTTCGGGATTTCATCCCGTTTCATGTACATTGTACATAATACATCGTACTTATTTTAATATTTCCTTACGGATTCGGCTCAGTGAAGTATCCGTAATACCAAGATAGGTTGCAATTTGTTTCAAAGGTACATTTTGCACCACGTCAGGTTTTTCTTTTAAAAGATTAAGGTAACGGTCTTTTGCAGGGTCAGCGATGACAGAAACGGAATGGTTTTTCAGTTCAAAATAATTGTTAATCAAACGAGTACGTCCGACTTCACGGAACGCCTCTATGCTAAACAATTTCATAAAATTCTCAAAAGAAATTTTCCACGCCACGCAAGGCGTAATCGCTTGAATGTCCTCACGACATTTGGTTTTTAAGAAATACGAATGCCAATCAATGACAAGGTCTTTCGTTGCATAAAATTTGGTGCTAATGTCATTGCCTTCGAGGTCAATGGAATAGGAACGGGCATAGCCGCTTTCTAAAAAATAATAAAAATTGGCAGTGCGACCTTGCTCAATCAAAAAGTCATTTTTGGCGAACTCTACTCGTTGGTACTGTTCCAAAATGCGTTCTAAATCTTCTGGTTTGAAATTTTTTTCCTCAAAAATTTGCAATAAAAAATGTTTGTTACTCATATTTACCTCAATAGTTAGTTTCTGAAAGCAAATATAGTGTTTTTTATTTTCCAAACAATTTATACAGCGTTTTTTTTAGACGGTTGAGGTATTTTACATTTCACTTAAATGTTATCTTTGCAGGAAAAATCAAAAAAATGAACATTAATCGCATTGCAGTTGCAGCTTTTTTCTTTGTCAATGGCTTTTTTTATGGCAATTGGACTTCACGTATTCCTGAAATCCAACGTTTTTTGGGTATTAACAACAGTGTATTGGGAACATTGCTTTTCACAATGGCATTGGGAGCGATTTTTTCTATGCCTTTTTCTGGATTTTTGACCACTCGTTTTGGTAGTAGACGAATCACACAAGTAAGCGGTTTTTTGTTTTGTGCCATGATTGCAGTTCTGTGTTTGTCAGAAAACATTTGGTTCGTTGGCGCAATTTTCTTGTTAATTGGCATCTCTAATGGAGCGATGGACGTAGCGATGAACGGACAAGCGGTCTATGTAGAGCGATCTATCGGAAAGGCGATTATGTCCTCTTTTCATGCTATGTTTAGTATTGGTATGGCAATTGGTGCAGCGGTTGGTGCAGGATTTAGTAAGCTGGAAATCAATCTATTAACGCATTTTGGAATAGTGTCAGCATTAGGAACACTGACCTTGCTTTGGGCAGCTCAACATTTAATGGAAGATGCCCCGAGCGAAACACAAAATAACAAGGAGAGTCCTCATTTTCAGCTGCCAACAAAGGCTATTTTACCTTTGGGGATTATTGCATTTTGCTGTATGACGGGCGAAGGTTCTATGTCTGACTGGTCAGCCAATTACCTAAAAAATATTGTTGGCACGAATGATTATACTGCGGCTTTTGGTGTGGCAATTTTTAGTGGCGCAATGACAATCGGACGTGTTTTTGGTGATTATTTTACTGAAAAATTCGGAAAACGCAAAGTATTGTTTATAGAAAGTATTTTAGCGATGTTAGGATTGGCAATTGCAATCGCTTTTCCAAATTTGATAGCAACATTTTTAGGATTTTTCTTGGTTGGCTTGGGACTTTCCACCATTGTCCCAATTGTCTATTCGACAGCAGGAAATACTGAAGGCATTTCACCGAGTGTTGGTATTGCTATGGCGACCACTATTGGTTATGCTGGTTTTTTTATTGGGCCACCTATTATTGGTTTTTTGGCAGATACATTTGATTTGAGAGTTGGTCTTGGTTTTACATTGTTGCTTTTTGTGGCTATGGCTTTGCTCGTCGGTCGTTTAAAAAGATTAACATAAATTGAGTTAGTTTTATTTCAAAATATTTTCAAAATCTTCTTTTTTTGTAAAAAACGTAAGTGATAGAATCCATACAATTTTTACTAAAAATGCAATTTTTTGCATAAGTGGCATATATTCCAAATGAAATCTTGTAGAATACATGAATGTGGCAAAATAAAATAACAATAAAAACAACACCGACATAAGAGCTAAAATTGTTTTTTTCGCTTTGATAACAAACGCCGTGAGGTAGAAAAAAATAAGCAAAGACAAAAAACTCGTTAGCGATACCATGAGGTCGTGCAACGAAGGCACTATCACCAAAAAACCTAAAAAAGTACCTAAAACACCTAAGTATTTGATGATAAAAGCTGCACTTTTGACTTTTATAAATTCGGAAAACTGGAAAAAAAATAAGCCAAAAGCACCTGTAAATAACAAAACACCTATAATTGCCCAAGGGCGTGCAGGATTTTCCATACCATTGACAGCCAAAGGTCGTAGCAGGTGGCTAATATAATTTTCTGACCAACTATACCCTACCGAAAATTCATTGTTGATTGTTCCGCCAGGGTAAAAAAATGTAGCAACTGTGAGAAATAAAACGCCAAGTGCGATTCCAAGTGTAATTAGATTTTTTTGTAACATTGAATATTTTTTTAGATTTAATAACAAAAAGGTCGGCTGTAACACCGACCTTTTTATTTTGGGTATCTACTCCACCAAAACCTTTCTAAACAACACTTTTCCTTCCACTTCCAATTTCAAAACATAAACACCTTTGGAAAATTGCTTCAAATCAAGGCTACCTTGTTGTGAAATATTTTTTTGCAATAGAAGTCTTCCATTTATATCCAATAAAGTTATCTTTGTAAGTAATTGATTGTCAATCTCTACAAAAAGTAAATCATTTGTCGGATTTGGATAGATTTTTATGCCTGTTAGTATTTCTTCCCGCGTGGCAACCGTATTGACATCGACAGCTTCCGTTTCCAAAATAAGATTTTTTTCAACATTATTGGCAATTGTGAGCGTATTGTGCGTGATTTTGCAATGGTATTTTCCGTTGCTCGTGACGATGAAAGTATTACTTTGGTTCGTTGTCAAAAGCTGTCCGTTTTTGTACCATTCAAATTTTTGTACAGCATTTTGAGAACCCGTTGTAACAGAAAGCGTATTGCCATTTTTTGTCAAAGGTATTTTTTGCTGGTTGCTATAACGCAATTCGTTGAGTGAAAGCCAAGATTTATTTTCAAAGTCACCAAAAACAAATTTATTGCCACTGAGCCACAAAAGGCTGCTGCTATTATTGAGTTTTGTTTTTGAAAAATTAGGAACACTACCTTCTAAATTGCAATTGCGTAATCTTAAATCTTCCAAATTAGGCATTGCATCAAAATCTGGAATTTTACCAGAAAGCGGATTGCGAGAAAGCCACAAATAACGCAATTTTGGCAAATTAAGATTAGGAATTGCACCAGTCAATTGGTTATCGTAAAGGTAAATCGTTTCCAAATTTGGTGCATTTATCAAAGGCATTTTACCTGATAATTTGTTGCTGTCTGCTACGAACTGCGTCAATTTTGGCAAATCAATCGCAGGCAATTCGCCCGAAAGATTGTTATTTCTGATATTGATAACCTGTACATCACAGCCGTCAGCGGTCAGCGTTACACCTTTCCATTTGGTCATGTCAGGATTCGTGAGCCAATTGATTTTGTCTTTCCAAACTACACCATTGTTCGTATCGTAGATTTTTTTCAAAGCTAAAAAATCATCTTCCAAACAAGATTTTAGCCCGAGTGGAAAAACGGGGCTGATTGCTTTTTTCAATGCTTTTAAGCCATACCAAGTCGTATAATTTTGGCTTTGGTCTATGTTAATTGTGAAAATTTTGGCAGCACTGGGCAAATACTTCACTCCTTTCTGAGCATTTCCTTTATCATCTAATGGATAAACATAAAGTGTATCAGCGTTGATAGAGAGGTTCAAAGTTGTTTTCATTGGCGGAAAAACTAAAGGCGTATTGCCCCAATTATTTCCTAAGGAGGTCTTCGTTGCGTTCCAGCCCATACCAGTATTTTCTTGGCGAGTAACGATTGTGAGCAACGATTTCTCTGAATTTTTCAGAGAAGAATCAGCAAGTGCTGCCCAAGTGATTACGCCAAAATCATTGGCATTGACAAGTTCCAAATCACCAACTTTCGTGTTCGGTGCATTGTTCAAAAAGCCTGCAATACTAATGTATTTACTACTGACTGTCTGCAAAATGCCTTGTGTTTTATCCAGTGTAGTTTCGTTGGTAATGGTCGTTATTTTATCAGTAGTGAGGTTAGGAATCGTCGAAAAATTGGTAGTTGTAGCTTCCGAAACGCCTTTTACTGTCACATTTCTTTGTAATGCGATGCGAGGATTGTAATATTTAGGGTAATCAAAATTATCAGTTTCGTATATTTTTGCACTTTTTCTAAAAAAATCACTGCTGTATTGAATCGTCAGAGGTTGATTATCGGCTTTCAAAAGCTGATTGCGATAAACCATAGCCGCCACAGGCGATTGATTCAAAATAGAACGGTCATTTTGTAAGAAAAACCAATTTTTGACAGCTCCTTTTTCATTGTAATAATTGTTGGAATAAGAGTACAAAATCATCGCATCGCAATCGTGCAAAGAACCGTAAGCGGTCAAAATCGGCATCATTTCAGTGCGATAAATATTTGGCGCACAGTGATTATATTCGCTCACTGTATAAGGTTTTGTGCTAAGTTTTAGTCCCGAAAAAAGATTAGTAATTCCTTCCATATTTTCAGATTTGAGCATGGATTGGTTTTTAATACTCCAATTCAAAGGGTCAAAACCTTTGACTGGAAAATTCGGCAAATCCCAATAACTATGATCGTCAATGAAATCCATATTGGTCTGATGTCGAAGGTTCTGAACGCCCAAAAGTTCGTTTGTTCCTGTAATCATTGCTTTTACGCCTAAATTATTTTTTAAAAAAGCATATAATTTATCAAAGTGATTTTTTTGCAATTGCATATAAAAATCGGTCAAATCGCCCAAACGGTTTTCCGAAATTTGATACCTTTCCGAAAAATCGTGGCGTTTGATATTGTCGCACCAAAGGTTTTCGCCAGTCGCCAAACCTTTGACCGAAATTTTGCGAACGCTAACTGCATCAAACCAAAATGTAGCGTTCTGAATCATTGAAAAAGCGAATTTGCCTTGCATACTTACGTTTTCTTTTGCTTTGAAACGAAATGAAAAAGTCTGCCACTGCGTTCCGACATTGAAAGTTTGACCACCAAACCAAGTGAAAGGTGCAATATTAAGCGAAGCATTGGCTTGTAAAGTAGCGTTTGTATTGGCTTTTGCAGCAAAAACGACTTCATAAATACTGTCTTTTTGCAAAGAAAAACCTGTATTTTTTAGTTGAATATGCCAATATTGATTGCTCGCTTGGGTGACAGCAAGTTGTCCGCTTGTTGTTTTTTCAAAAGGCGCAGTCGTTGTCGTCGAAAAATTGGCATTTATAGCCGCATCGTTTTTTTCCAAACTCCAATTAGTACTGCTCATTTCAAAATTACCATTAGAAACCAACTCGGGATTGGGCAGTGGTGCAGGTACATTTTTTTGTAAAAAGCCCACATTGTCAAACCAAAAAGTTCCAGCTTGCATATTGGTCAGAAAAGCAAAACGAGCATTAGAAATGTTGTTTTCAGTTGCTTTGAAAGTGAATTGGTAGGTTTTCCACTGACTGGTCAATGCTACATCAAAACCTTGATAACTATTGTAAGGAGCAATATTATTGGATACTTCGGCACGAATTGTCTTTGATTGGTCAGCTTTTGCAGCAAAAAAAATGGTATAAACAGAATCTTTTTTCAAAGAAAAACCATAATTTTTCATCTGAATATGCCAGTTTTGAGTTGGTGCTGTTGGTACATTGAGTCGCAAAGATTTTTTTCCAGCAAAAGAACTTATAGAATCTAAAACAGCCGTAGCCGTACCAGCATTGACTTCCAAAACCCAAGTATTGCCTAAGGTTTTTTCTTCAAAACAACCATTTTCAATGAGTTCTACAGGCGAAAAAGCGTTTGCACCATTGCTCCAAGCCGCAGCTAAGGCTTGATTGGTTGGATATTTATTCTTTAAAAATTCATACCAAAGCGCATCCAAGGCTTTTTTCTGTCGCCAAAGCAAAGAGCCACCTTCCGCAAAAGATTTTAAATTATTGGTTTTGAAGTAGTTATAAATATTGTCTTCGTTGTTCAGCTCAATCATCGCTACGGCAGGGTCGGCAGCCAACGAAACTCCTGTGTAGGGATTGACTGGCGCAAGCACTTGTTGGGCAAATTCCTTTTGAAAATCTTGCATTTGCACATCAAACAGGCAAATGCCTTTGCCATAATTCATACCCAATTTGCCGTATTTGAATAAAGAGTCAGCTCCTACGATACCGTCCTTTTCAAAGAAAACACGTGCCGTTTTCAAATTGACATTGCTATAAATTCCTTCTTTTTTGAGCGCAGCGACAAAATAATGCAGCTTGTCCAATTGCGCCAAATTAATTTTACGGGTTGTTTCTTGTGTTCCAAAAAACAAAGTCGTACTGTCGTTTCCTTGCAGGTTATCAATCGCATGAAAACGCACTAAATTGAAGCCTTTTTCACGCAATTCTTTGGCAGTTTTGTCCGCTTGTGCTTTGGAAGGGAAAGCCGCAGTTTCGCCAATATTAATGCCCCAGAAACGTATCTTTTCATTGTTTTTATTATAAAAATGCCCATTTTTAGCTTCAATGGCATTATTGGAAGTAATAGGATTGGGCTTAAAAGTTGGGAGAAAATTCAATGTTTCGTCAGCTTGTACTATCAAAAAAGTAGTATCAGAGATGTAGTCATTTCCTTGTTTTGCGATGGCAACGAGCTTTATTTTTTCGTCAAAATCAGGTCTAATCGTATAATTGAAAACTGGATTTTGGCTCTTGCTATAACCAAAAGTAATCGAATCGCTTTGTGTTGTGAAAGTATAAAAAACGACTGTCGCCAAATCAATACTTTTGGTGATTTTGACAGGAATGGTTTGTCCTTTTTTGACTATTTTATTTTTCAAACTTGAGTCAAAAGCCAATGTAGCAACACTTGTTTTTTCCTTTTCATCATTATTATTAGGAGCAAAGAAAAAGTCAGTATCAGGTTTTGGAAATTTGCCATTGTAAAAAACAGGATCATCTGTTTTTTTCTGTAAAAGCTCGTACAAACGATTCATTATTGGCGTTTTAGAAACCGATCCACTATGTCCAATATCTGAAAAACCAGACGTATTCGCCACTGGCAAACCACCTTTTTGACTACGAACATGAACAACATAATCGTGTCCTTCTTGTGGATTTTTGATTACTTCCCAGTCGGTGACACAATTAATCAAAGGTGTCATAAAACCATCTAAATCAAAGGGTTTAATCTCTCCTTCGTTACATTCTTGGGGTATATTTTGCAAAGTAAAAATCGCATGAGTAGGTACAGTTTGTCCTTGTTTGACATACATATCCCAAAGTGCAGTGCTTTTCAAATTCAAATCTGCCAATGCTCCTTTTGACGCAGCCAAACAGCCCAACGTAGAGCGAGAATCGTTTTCTGAAAATATAATATCCACTCGATGTTCCAGTTTTCTAAAAACAGAACATTTTTAAAAAATTTAAAAAATAATATTTTAATTTATAATAAAATATCAATTTTTTATTTTTATAAAA
>JAYWHK010000248.1:0-7729 GCA_043777755.1 Saprospiraceae bacterium | reverse complement strand
GATTAGTGTGATTATTATATGTTTTGAATTGACTATAATAACTCTTTTCTTGACTTTTTGTTCCTCTTCTTAGGATTCCCTTAGCTTAATGACATTGCCTATCAGGGTGTATAGTGGACTTCAACCACAAAGCTATTGCCCATGTTGGGCGCACAAAAAAAGTTAAATTTCACTTATAAGTAAAATTTATAAATAAAAAATCCTATCTTTGTATAAAACTAAAATTAATGAATTTTACAATCGAAGAAATTGCTCAATTATCAGGAAAACGGGCAAAAATTTATACTGTTCGTGTTGAAAATGAGGAATTGACAATATTTGAAGATTTTTTAAGTAAATACAGCGAAAAATATGAAAATGCGCTTCAAAATATTTTAACTCGAATACAAGTTATTGGAGAGCAAGGCGCAAGAAACAATTTTTTCAAATTAAATGAAGGAAAACCTGGCGATGGCTTGGTTGCCCTCTTTGAAATGCCTGACAAAAAGCTTCGCTTGTATGCTATAAAATATAGCGATAGTTATATCATTTTAGGTAGTGGTGGAGTAAAAGAAGTAAGAACTTGGCAAGACGACCCTATTTTGAGCTTTGAAAATAAACGTTTACAAGAAGTATCAAAACGCATCACGCAGCGAATGATTGATAAAGAACTGATATGGTCAGATGAAAAGCAAAGCCTAATTGGCAATCTCGATTTTTTTGAAGAAAATTAAAATAATATCATGCAAGAAAATAGACCTAAAAAAATAGAGAGTAATATTATGCAATCGTTACTCAGTAAAGCAGACCCAATGGAGACTTGCCGCACCAAAAACCGTATGTTGATGGCAGCACTTATTCAAGATGCTATGGAATTAAAAAAAATAACTAAGAAACAATTGGCTGAAAAGTTAAAAAAATCGCCAAGTATTGTAAGTAGGTATCTTAGTGGCACGCAAAATTTGACGATAGATACTTTGTCGGATTTGGAGTATATCTTAGGCGTAGATTTTATGCAAACAGAGGCAAAAGAAAAACCAACACAAATAGAATGTATTATGGTTAGTTCACAGGATGCAATTGTTTCTCCAATTAACCAATTTATAAGAGAAAAAATAATGGCTTAATACAAAAAAAACACCACTACACCGCCCACCGCTTTGTAGCGGTGTTTTTTTGTAAAAAAGAAAAAAAGGTGTATATTTGTGGTAAAATAAAAAGATGGCGAAAGATATATTTCACGATACGGTAAAACGAGCGTTAGAAAAAGACGGTTGGACTGTCACACACGACCCTTATAGTGTTTTCCACAAGGAAGAAAAAATAGATTATGAAATTGATTTGGGTGCAGAAAAAATTATTGGTGCAGAACGAGCCAATGAAAAAATTGCCGTAGAGGTCAAAACGTTTACAAAACCTTCATTAACACATGAATTTCATAGCATTTTAGGACAATACTTGACTTATATTTCTGTTCTAAGACGTTTCGACCCAGAAAGAGTATTGTTTTTAGCTATTCCATTATATGCGGAGGAACGTTTAGAGGATTACCCGTTTATTTTGAGTATTATGGAAGAATATTGTTTGAATATTATTGTTTTTGATAAAAACACCGAAACTATTCTATCATGGAAAAAATAAAAAAACACGAAAAAGCTATACTTGATATTATCTATGCACAACGTCCTGTAACTTTACAAGACCCTGATTGTTATGTAATTATAGATAAAGAAAATCATCATTACCAAATATTGATAGAAGGTTGGGGCGCAAAAGAAAAACACGCTTTGAAAGTGTTTATGCACTTTCATATTAAGCCGACTGGAAAAATCTACATCTTAGAAAACCATAGTTCAACAGATGTCGGCGAAGAACTATTGGAGCAAGGCGTTTCAAAAACAGACATAGTACTTGCATTTCTTCCTAATTATGCCCGAGAGTATTCGGGCTATGCTATGGCTTAGATTTATTATTTTAAAAAAGCAAAAAAAACCTCCACTTCCAAACAGAAGTAGAGGCTTTTTTTGTTTTCTATCATTCTAATCTATCATCAACATTTTACGAGTAGCAGAGTGGTCAGGCGTGTCCAAACGGTAGAACAACAAGCCTGATGCGCCCAAATCATTTACTTTTATTTCATTTTTACCTTTTTCAAAGTCAGCATTGATTTTTTTAAGCAAACGTCCTGTTTGGTCATAAATGCTCAATATGGCGTTGCTTGCTTGTGGTAAATTGAAACTTACTACGGTGTTATTTCTGAACGGATTGGGTTGATTTTGATACAACTCAAACTCCGTAACGGTACTAATTTGTGTATTGAATTTGTCCGTTTTATTGCTTGCAAATTCGAGGTTAATCGCCATCGCTTCGCCATCGTGACGATAGGCTTCCGCTAAGGTAAAATCAGAACTTATTTTTAACAAATTAGATAATTTTTCATTCTTTTTTCCTTTAAAAATCAAAGTAAACACTTTTTCCATTGGTTTGAAAGCAATGATTGTAGGATTCATCCAACTCGTTGTTACGATACCTTCTGAAAGATGCGTCAAACCAAAGGCAGCATCTGCGCCATTGTTTTCATCTTTTACGTCTATAAATTCCAAAGCATCTTGGTCAAAATTCAAGGTAAATTGGTATGCTGCAATGTCTTCCAAACTTTTTACTTTTACAGGAATGGTATAAGTTTGATTTTTTTCAATTTTCAAATCATTTACGATTAAAGTAAGCGCATCGCCACTTCTTGTGCCTGCTTCGCCTGTTGCAGAGCTGTTTGCTTTTGCAGAAGCATTCACGTCACCGATTTTCACGGCTAAGAAGTCAGCTTTTTCATTTGCGTTTTTCAAGATTTTATTTTCAGGAAAAACTTCGCTCAACGGATTTGCAGTATTGACGAATTGGTACGATTTATCAATAAATCTCCACGATTGATTGTTGTTAAACATGGTATTTAATCCCAAAATTAATTTACGCAATTCTACAACATCAGCGGTTGTGATTTTTCCAGATTTGTTCACAT
The DNA here is from genome assembly GCA_043777755.1 of Saprospiraceae bacterium. GTDB lineage: Bacteria > Bacteroidota > Bacteroidia > Chitinophagales > Saprospiraceae > CANHEE01. The sequence goes on along the minus strand of JAYWHK010000248.1, from coordinate 4,734 downwards.
CAGCAGCAATCCATTGATAAGGTGAAGTCAGAAGTTGTTGCCCCAAAATATGTTTGCTCATCATTACCAAGTCAGCAGTCGTTACGCCATTGCTTGCTTCTTTGTCTTTTTTAGGTAAAATATTGTACGTTACATTTCCAGAAACAGGTGGCACAGAAAATGAGCCATTGATGCCAGTAGTCACAGGTTTTATGATGGAAATGCCATTGCTAACAATACTTATCAATACATCTTGTACATTGTCACCTTTGACTGTTTGGATTGCACCAGCGATGTTTTTAAAGCAAGTACAAGGCGTATTGTTTTTAGAAATCGCAATATAAGTATCTACAAAATCCCAGTTTCCAGCTTCGTCATGTACCCAAAGGCGAATCGCAACGGCAATAGTCGTGCTGTCACACATCGGTTTGAAAGTATTGCAGTCAAACATGATGGTGGAGTCCGCAGGATTTTGAGAAAAAGTATAAATCAGCTTATTATCAGCTGTACAGTTGTCTTTGCTTCCTTGATTGAAAAGACTTGCTTTAATCATCAATTCGCCATTTGCATCAAGATTAGCGGCAATGCCATGCTTTGCAATTGCAGTTGGCTTGGTCATATCTTTCACTGTTACTTGAATACTTGTTGTACCAACATTTCCACAATCGTCTGTTGCTCTGTATGTTACAGTATAAACACCTTTTGGAACATTGTTAAAAATAAAAGGGTCAGAAGCACTTTTCCCAGGCATTGTTGTCGTTGTTGTAACAATACTTACTGGCAAATTCGATGCACAATCATTGATTGCTGTTGGTTTTGGCAACGTAAAATTCGCAAGGCAATTGACAGTATTCATCGTTACATCAGCTGGAACACCTTTAATTTCGGGCGGCAACGTATCTTCAATTTTTATGACTTGTACGAATGTAGCAAGTTCTTTTGGTCTGCCAATTAAAGGATCCATCATACAGCAGTTGGCAATTTTCCAAGTACGAACAATTTTGAAACAACAATCAGAACCATTTACTTTATACACATCGTCGTTTTTACTCAATCCAACCAAATCACAACCTGTATAAGTCCATTTTGGACGTGCAGGAGCGAAAGAGCCAGTATCTAATTTTTCAGCATCAAGTAAAGCAATATTTCCATTAAAATTCTTAATTGTAATGTCTTTTGGACGAGTAATCATTGCAGCTGTGAAAGGATTTGGATTCACGACTGTAATATTTCTTGTAATGGTAGAAGAATGTCCACTTGCATCAGTTGCAGTATAGCAAATCTTAAAAGTTCCTGTTTGGCAGTTTGTAACATTGTAATCTTTGATATTTTTTTTCAAAGTAAAAGAACAACCATCGCTCACGACAGGATTCAACGATTTTAAAAAACTCGTATCCACTGGGCAATTCACAATCGTATCTGCTAAATTGACAAAAGAAGGAGCTAATTTATCTTGAACTTCTGCCATTGTCATACAAAAATTATGGTTTCCAGCCAAGTCAGTTACTCTTAATTGTACCATAATTGGCGTTCCAATGTCTGCACAAGTTACGTTTAGTGTTGCACCAAAATTCACATCAGCCATTCTTTTTACTTGAACAGAAGACAGTGTTACGGAACAGTTATCGTTGATGTAATCAACAAAAGTTGTAGCGTTGGTTGAAGCTGTACCGAGATTGTTTAAGGCAATCATTTTTGCACTACAAACAATGGCAGGCGCAGTTGCATCTACAATCGTCAAAGGAACATTCAAAACAGTATTTACACCACAAGCATCTGATACAGTGTATCTTATGTTGTACGTTCCACTTGCTAAACTTGCGATTGTTGCGCCATTTGTTGTGTTCAGAGAAAAACCTCCGTTTGAAATTGTTACGGCAATCGTAGGATTTGAAGTACAATTATCAGCAACGATCGCTGTTGGAATTTTAAAATTCGTTGCTGCACAACTTGCATAAGGCGCAGGGGCAGCATTCACTGTAACTGCCGAAATTGGCTGAATCGTTGGTGCAATATTTTCTTGTGATTTTATATCTTGTAAAAAAACACGGTTTGGACTTGCACCACAAACATCTTCAATTGTCCAAGTTCTTCTGATAAAAAGTTCTCCGCCACAAGCAGGTGTTTGTAGTGCGTCAGTATAAGTTACTCTTACGTTACTCAATGTATATGGCGTTCCAGCTTGGGCAGTTGCCAAGGCTAATTCCCTTCCATTGCTGTTCAAAACAGGGAATTTTGTATTGTTCGGGTGTCTGTCAGCAGTTGAAAAAGTACAACCTTTGTTTGTAGCATCTGTATAATTCGCAGGTGCAGTAATTTGTGTAATGTCAATTTTTCTAATATAAATCGTTTGAGAACACGCTGTTGTAGAATTGTCGCTTGATTTTATAGTTCTATTGATGCGTTGATAACCATTCACATCGGCACAAGTCAAGGTCGTTACATTCGGCAACACAATACAGAGATTGTTCAACGGAATGCCACAACCAGATACATTTACAGGCATCAATGCAGGATTTGCACTTGGTATATTAATATCGTCGTTTACATTTACGGTTGCCGCAGGCGGACACATAATGGGCATTACAAATTGAATGTTCAATTCGGTAAAGTAATTGCCTGGATTTCGAGTAATGCGCACTTTGCGTGCTTGACCACCCAGATTCAATGCAGCGACATTGATACTTGGGAAAACACCATTGTTTCCGCCAGCATTGTCATTGTCATAAACAGGCGTAACGCCAGCTGCATCGTATATTTTTAGGTTAAATGTCGTACCAACACCTGCTGCACAGCTGGCGTCTAAGCTCTGTAAAAAGCTATACGGTGAAAGGAAATTGACATTACAGCCAGGATTAACGACAATACTTAAAGGATTTGAGTTGTACGCTGTTAAAGTACATTGTGCTTGTAAAGCAACATTTAAACTGCATAAGAATAAAATTCCTATACTTAGTTTTTTTAATGATTTTTGAAAAAAATTAAGTTTGCTCATGATAATAAATGATTAATAAAGCAAGTGAAAATAGTTTGATGTCCTATTCTTCTTTACTTTTGAATGATGATGATGATTAATATGATATTTAAAATGAATAACCAATGTTGAATTTTTTCCGCAGCTCCGCCACATCTATATTTGACCAAACAAATACAAAAAGATGACACAAAGTGATTGTTCTCGTTTTTGTCAAGACAAAAAGAAGAATTTAGTGTAAGTTGGAAGCAGCCTTGATTTGTTTCAAAAGAATAAAAAATCCTTATGGCACAAACCTACTTACTCACAAAATGTGATAATAATGGTTGTGAAAAAAAATGGTGTGTAATGCTTGCGGAGAAAGTTTGCTCTAAGTCTAAAAGAAATTATTAAAATTTCATCAACTTGAAATTTTATCTTAATTTACTTCTGACTTTAATAATAGTTACCCTTACGCTGAATATGTGTTCTCTAAAAATAAAATATGTTCGTTTTGTTTAATATATTCAAATCACATTCCAAAAAATCATAATACATATACCCTTTTTTGGGTATTTTTCAGATTTTATAAATTTTTTTGTAAAAAAGAAAAAATTCATAATTGTTTTCCTTGGATTCATCGGCAAAAACTACTTGTTTGTCACAATCATACCTACTTTTGCCGAAATCAGACAACTAATCGTGTGTAATTGTTCGTCTTTTCCCATCATTGTAAGTATATTTGTCAAATAATCAGTTAAAATAAGTAGTTGAAACAAAACAACTTGAAATAAAAAATCAATTTTATGGAATTAATCATTCAAAACTTATCAAAAACCTACTCTAACGGCACAAAAGCCCTTCAAGATGTTACGCTCACGATTCCTACGGGAATGTTTGGACTTTTAGGTCCAAATGGCGCAGGAAAATCATCGCTTATGCGTACTATCGCTACATTGCAAGATGCGGATAGCGGCACGATTACCTTGGGCGATATTGATGTCATCAATGATAAAGATGCGGTGCGTCAAACTTTGGGTTATTTACCGCAAGAGTTCGGGATTTATCCTCGAATTTCGGCAACGGAAATGTTGGATCATTTGGCAATCTTGAAAGGCGTTACGAACAATGGCGAGCGCAAGGCGTTGGTCGAAGCTTTATTGCATCGTGTGAATTTATTTGAACATCGCAAAAAAGCGGTAGCGAGTTATTCGGGCGGTATGCGTCAGCGTTTTGGCATTGCTCAGGCGTTGATTGGCAGTCCGAAATTGATTATCGTTGATGAGCCTACGGCTGGTCTTGACCCTGGCGAACGCAATCGTTTTTATAATCTTCTTTCTGAAATTGGCGAAAATGTGATTGTGATTCTTTCGACACATATCGTGCAAGATGTCAAGGAGTTGTGTTCCAATATGGCGATTATCAATGGTGGTAAATTGTTGTTTTCTGGTGCGCCTGATGCGGCTTTGACAGAACTCGAAGGTAAGATTTGGGAACGTGCTATTAATAAATCTGAAATGGATTTTTATCAAAGTAATCATCAAGTAATTTCAAGTAAATTGGTGGCGGGAAAACCTATTATTCATGTGCTGAGTGACTCGCAGCCTGATGGTTTCGTGGCTACGGAGGCGAATCTCGAAGATGTGTTCTTCTCAAAGATAATTCAAACCGTTGGTTAATCTAACACGAATTGCACAAATTTATACACTCGATGTTCCAGTTTTCTAAAAACAGAACATTTTTAAAAAATTTAAAAAATAATATTTTAATTTATAATAAAATATCAATTTTTTATTTTTATA
>JAYWHK010000247.1:0-21285 GCA_043777755.1 Saprospiraceae bacterium | reverse complement strand
AAATAAATGTTTTTTTACAAAATAATACTTTTTTTTGCATCTTTTACAACCCATAACGAATGCTTTTTTCTATCACTTAATATTTTACAGTAAGATTTTTTTTAAAGTCCCAAAAAAATTATACCAAAAAAAACTTTATATTTAGATTAAATCGTATGTTTGCATAGGAATTGATGGAAAACAAATACAATAAAAACATAGTGCCGTTTAGGCTACTCCATCTACCTTTAAATTTTATATTCATTACTTAATATTAAAACCTTTAAATTTTTTTCAAAACATGAAAAAATTATTACTATTGGCATCAGTAACATTATTGATGCTATCAAATCTAATTGCTCAAAGAAATGCAGATTGGACAACTGCACTGCCTGATGATGCAAAACAAATTTTTTTCCACTCTTTGACTGGCGTTCCTGTTGTTAAAGGCGACAAATACTATGCTGGTATTGACATGGAAACTCGTGCAGTAAAATGGACAATCAAACGCTCTGGAATGGCATCAATCGGCTCGGCTCTTGGCGATGACGATGGTCTTGACTATTACGATGTTGCAGAAACTCCTTTTGCAGTAGTAAATCACACGCTTTTGGATACACGTGATGGTAAAATTTTGTTGGATAGAGAAAAAGATGCTTACAAAAAGATCTATGATTACGAAATCATAGATGCAATAGGTGCTATTTTAGTAAGAACCACAGGTACTGATGGTCTTGTGAAATTGTGTTTGATTGATAAAAAGACTGGCGCTCAAAAGTGGAAAACAAGCACTGTAAAGGCTGGTTCGGGTTTGTCTTTCACACCAACAGCTCCAAATGGTCAAGCAGCACCGCCGCCACCAGTTCAAATTGCTTCTGGTACAAGTGTTTTATTTCAAAACAATCAATTGATGTCATTCCAATACAAAAAGCAAATTGCTTTGATTAATATGGCTGATGGCAAGTTGCTTTGGTCAAGCGAATTGAACCCTGCTCGTACATTTTTCTCAGAAGATGAGAAAACAATTTACTATGTGGAGCATGACAAAGGTGGTTTGATGGCGCAAGCTTTAGCTGAAAGTGGTGTAAAAAGAATGGGTAAAGAAATTACTGCTATTGATGCAGCTACTGGAAAACCTGTTTGGAAAAAACCTATGGAAGCTGAGGAAGCGATTAAAAATTACCAAATTAGAGGTGATCAGTTGTTGGTTGTTCATGCAAAAGGTTGTAATTTTTATACTTTGGCAGACGCTAAAAAAGTTTGGAAAGATGATTTTGAGGCAAAAGGTATTACTACTGTTGATGAAAACGGAGAAGGCTACCTTGTGAGTTATGGTCGTTTTATTTCAAGAACAATGCAATTGGACAAAGCTGGTAAGAAATTGTGGAAAAAACCACAAACGCCACCAGTGAATCCTGATGCAGAAGAAGATGTTATGGGTGAAGATGTGGATTATGTTGCTTACAAATACACTGCGGGAACAGTCTATTTAGCGCCTTTAGGATTGACTTTTTCTCCTAAAAAGAAAAGCAATGTCAAAGCATTTAATTTTGCTTTAGCACCTAACACAAAGTTTGAGTACGATGAGGTTCGTAATACGATTATCATGTTTGACCAAGATGGTGTAACACTTGTAAATCCTGATAAATTTCCTAAAGGTTATATTTTAAAGCGTACGAAAACAAATGTTGGAGCTATTACTTCTGTTGATGTGAGAAAAGATTGCTATTATTTCTCAGGACCCGAAGATTATATCATCGCAAAACCAGAAGGTGAAGTGATGGAGAAGCACTACAAAGAGCCTTTCGATGGCAAAGGTTTTGCAATGGGTGCTTTATCAGCTGGTATGAGTCTTGCAGGTGGAGCTATGCAGGTTGCAGGAGCAACAAAAGCAATGAAAGGTGCTGGCGATATGGTTGGTGGTGTTGTTACTAACGATGAGCAAATGGCTAAAAAAGGAGAAAAAAATGTAGATAAAGGTGCAAATCAATATACGGCTGGTCAAGGACTTGGCGATGCTACAGCATTCATTCCACCTGCACGTCAGTCAGCGTTTTCACAAACACGTGATTTTGCTTATTTCTTTACAAAGGATAAAAAAGCAGATGAAAAAGTGTTGGTAAAAGTAAATAAAGATACTGGTGCAGAAGTTGATAAACTTATTTTTAACGATGCTCGTCCTGTTTATAAAGTAGATGAAATTGAAGACCGTGTTTTGTATTCTAACAAAAAACAATTGATGGTTTTTAATCCTAAAAAATAATTTTTAGGAAATTTTATAAAAAACGCCTTGTGAGTGGAAACTTACAAGGCGTTTTTTTTAGTTAATTCATAGGAGTTGATACAACACAACCTTTAATAATAGCGTATAATAAAACAGCGATTGGACTTTACGAAAAAATTGTTGTTCAACAAGAAGCTGTTTTTTAAAAATATACTTTTTTGAAAAGGAAAAACCATTCTTAGATGAAGAGCTAATCTCGTATTTACACTAAATATACACAACGGATATTGGTTATTAGATATTAAAGATATTGCAAACACTTGGTATTCAATATTTTGCATAAATGCAAAATCCCAAAACCACTTTCCGACGTGTATATATACAATTAAAAATTATGAAAAAAAATATTTTATTATCTCTTTTTTTGTTTTCTACAACCCTTATTTTTGCTCAAAACGACAAAGCAGCATTGCGTTTTTTTGAAGAAGGTTATAAAAAAGCAAGAAACAAACAATATGACGCTGCAATTATAGATTACGATAAAGCAATTGCGCTACGTCCTGACTTTGGAAAAGCCTATACAAACCGTGGTCGGGTAAAAATTGCTTTGAAAAAAGATGAAGAAGCATTTGTTGATTTTAATAAAGCCATCGAATTATATCCCAAAGACACGTTGGCTTATTTTTACCGTGCAGAAATCAACCGTCGTGCTGGAAAACCCGATATGGCATTGCCCGATTATGCAAAAGCTGCAAATCTAAACCCTTCCAATGATGATATTTTCACCAAACGAGGTATGTGTTTTTTGATGTTGGCAAATATCGAAGAAGCGAACAAGGATTTTGTAAAAGCCATTGGCATTAACCCTAACAATGCGGAAGCCAATATGGGCAAAGGTTTTATTTTTGGCATAAAAGACAATTGCAGCGAAGCGCAAAAGTATTTTGACAAAGCATTATCGCTTAACCCTTCTCTTTCAGAAGCCCAGCAAGCAAAAGAAAAATGCCAATATTTAAAGGATTTGGTCAAAAAAACAGATACAAACAATAAACCTGAAAGTAAAGGGCAAAATTCGGCAGCAGCTGTAAATTCATACAATACAGGGAGTAAGTTTTACCAAGAAAAAAAATACAGTGAAGCAGCAGCAGCTTATAGTCGTGCCATTGAATTAGACGCTAACCTTTATGAAGCATACCAAAATCGTGGTTTTTGTTACCAATATTTAAAAAAACACGCTGACGCTGTAAAGGATTTTCAAAAATGTATCGCACTAAAACCAAACGATGTCAATGCTTTGCTAAATTGTATTGCTAATTTAGAGCCTTTGGAAAGGCACAAAGAAGCGATTGTTTTATACGATAAAATCATTTCGCTGAAAGGTGCTAATGCTGATTATTATTTTGGAAAAAGTTATAATTATCTGAGTTTGGAAGATTATCAAAACGCATTTGATAATATTGATAAAGCGATACAACTGAATCCAAAAGAGGCAAGTTTTTATGCGCTTCGTGCCAGTGCTGCCAATAATTTGGAGAAATTAGACCTTGCTATGGCTGATCTAAATAAAGCAATCAGTATGAATTATTTTGTACAAGTGTATGAAACCCGTGCGATGGTGTACTGGAAACAAGAAAAAAGACCAGAAGCACTAAAAGATTTTGATTTTATCCTAAAAAAAGATCCACAAAACGGCGATTATTTGAGTGCAAAAGGTTGTCTTTTGGTTGAAATGGGAAGAAAAGAAGAAGCTAAAACAGTTTTGACGCAAGCCTTAAAATTTAGTAAAGATAAAAGTTTTGCACAGAGCTGCTTTGAAGATTTGAAAAAAAAATAGATTACTTACACCAATCCTTCTTTGAGCAAATCATGTAAATGTATCATTCCAAGATATGTATTATCCTGAGCAACAATTAATTGTGTGATGTTACGTGAGCGCATAATTTCGAGTGCTTCAACAGCCATGGCATCGGGCAGAATCGACAAAGGGGTTTTACTCATAATATCTTGCGCTTGAATATGGTTAAAATGTTCGTATTTTGCCAACATTCTACGCAAATCACCATCAGTTATAATACCCAGAACTTGGTCGTTGGTATCGGTCACGACCGTTGCGCCCAAGCGTTTGGACGAAATATCAAGAATAATCTTTTTTATATCAGCATCAGGTGTAACTTTTGGTTTTTCGTGAAGTGGAAAAATATCTTTGACCCGCAAATAAAGCTGTTTTCCCAATGCGCCGCCTGGGTGAAATTGTGCAAAATCTTGGGAAGAAAAACCTTTCAATGCCAAAAGTGCCGTTGCCAGCGCATCGCCCATCGCCATTTGAGCCGTAGTACTTGCCGTAGGCGCAAGATTGTTAGGGTCGGCTTCTTTTTCGATTGGCGTATGTAAAATATAGTTTGCATTTTTTCCCAAAAAAGAATCTCGATTACTCACCATCGCAATAAGGGCTGTTCCAAAATTTTTCAAAAAAGGCACTAAAACCTTTATTTCGGGCGTATCTCCGCTTTTTGAAATACAAATTAGCACATCGTTTGGCTGAATCATTCCCAAATCGCCATGAATGGCATCGGCAGCGTGCATAAAAATGGAAGGCGTGCCTGTGGAGTTCATCGTTGCAACAATCTTTTGAGCAACAATCGCACTTTTGCCAATACCTGTAACAACCAAACGACCTTTGCTTTTCGCAATGGCTTGAACGGCTTTGACAAAGTGTTCGTCAAAAGCATTTTTTAATGCCAAAAGCGCATTGATTTCAATATCAATCGTTTGTTGAGCGGTAGAAAGTATGAGTTCTTGATTTTCCATGCGGCAAAGGTAAGATTTTTTTTATTTTTTATATGTCAAAACTCTTGCAAATAAATACTGCCAAGCTGGAGCTTGGTTGTACTAAAAACGCCCACCTGCGGTGGCAAGTGAGCGTGAGGTTTGATTCTACATAAAGTAGGAATCCGGAAATCGGGATGGGTCATTGATACCCTTTGAATTTTATAATCCGAAGGCTAACAACTTTATATTTTGTTCTGTTTTGACGTCAAAATTACATCAAAGTTAGTTATCAAACTGTTTTCGTTGCGTTAAACATGGGTTAAAGTGACATAAATAGACGTTTTTGAGTGCGTTTTGTTAGTAACACTCTAAATTAGTGTGTCCAAAACGACCATAAAAGGTATTGCCAATTTTTAATTAAAAAAATAGATTTTGTTTAAAATCAGAAAAATACTTTTTCAGCTTTTGATTACCCCAGCCCTAAAGGGAGCAGATTAAAAATTACTATAAAATTATATCTTTTTTGCTAAAAAAGGTTCTTTGATTTATCAAAAAATACGAATTTTACATTTACTTAGGGTCAGCTCCCTTTAGGGCTGGGGTAATCAAAAGACAAGACTAAAACCTTTGCGGAGCAAAATTTATCATTATTTTTGGCAACAGTATTTTCAATACTTTTGAATATTCTAACTGTCCTATTGAATTACGATTCTTCCAGCCTTCAACACTTTCCCTTTTTCACGAATTGTAAAAAGATAAATACCTGTATTTAAGCCATTTCGTTGAAAAGAAAGTTGGTTTTGGTCAAATTTTTCATTGCGAATTTTTTGCCCTAAAAGGTCAAACAATTCAAAATCCAGCTGTTCAAAATTTTCACCTTCAACGACAATATTCGCAACATCTGCAAAAGGATTCGGATAAATTTTTACATTTAGGTGTTGATATTCAGGATTTAATGTTTCGATTGTTTTGACAAAATTCTTGAAATTCTTTTTTGTCGTATGTTTTACGGTATTGGTTTGAATCAAATTTGCGCCACTAAAATAAATAGCCGCTTTGTTCAGAATCACCGTTCCGTCAGGTTTATCATTTTTTTGCTTAAGTTTAAATTTCACAAAACCATTGCAAGCTGTAGCATCTTTACTACTGTCAGGTAAAAAAATGTTGTCAAAATTAAATTGCATCACATTTGGCAAAGGGAAAGTCAGGACATAAGGATGACTACTCTGCACTTCGTACAAACTCAATACCTCTAAAAAATTAGAAATTGTATCAATTATAGCGATTTTTTCAACGGTTTTCCCAGTGGTATTTTTAAAAGAAATCTGATAGTCAATCACAGAACTGTCTGCAATAAAACGTTCATTCCTAAAACCTTTCGGAAAGGCAATTTTATCGTTTTTATTGGCAGCACCCGTACTCTCCATTTTGCTGGTAGAAACAAAAGGGTCTCCATCGTTTTCATTGAATTGTAAAACATAACCCGTTGAGAACGTACCATTTGTAGCACCGCAACCTTCCACAGCAAAAGTAGGCGAACTGTTGCCAGGATGCCCAGCAGCCTGATCTACAAAAACACGATACGTCTTGCCCGTTGCAGGAATTTTCGGTAAATCAAACGTTGCATTTGGACTAAGCCCAAGAATTGTATTTTGAGATTTGAAAACCAAATCATCTTCAATCACAATACTATTTTTAGGCGTAGAAATACTTTTTCCAATGTTTTTTACTGTAAAAATGACTTCATTATTTTGACATTTTCCACTAACTTCCATACTTGACCCGTCCCAATTGGCATTTGGAGAAGTGCAAATACTATCTGGATAAATATGCGCTGAAACACTATGCGATTGACCTAAAACTGTCTTGTTACAATTTTTATCCAAATAAGCTGTAATTAGAAAATTGCCACAAATTCCAGCTGGAACATTTGCCAAATTGCATTTAAAACGATTGTTCCCCAATGCTTGCGTATTTGCTAAACCAATGCTAATGTCTTCAAAAAATTCATCTAATTCAATGATAATATAGGCATTATTTGCCGTTTCAGTTCCTCGATTACAAAACGAAACATTATAAACATTTTTAGTACAACGTGTTAATTTGGAAGTACCAATATTGACTTCCAAACTTGGACAATTGACCTGCGCTCGCACAGGAAACTCAATTTGTACGGTATCGTTAGGTTCGTCTAAAACAACTGTAGTGGTCGTTTGACATACTTTTTTCCAATACGAATTTTGTGTCAAAAGACTTACTTCATAAGTGCCTGTATCCAAAGGCATATTGAACTCTCCGTTTGCTTTTGAATAAGCAACTTGCTGTTTTTTGTTTTTATCTGTAATGCTAATCAACCAATCACTAAGTGGCGTTTCGCCAGCATCGAACTTACAATTTGCCGTTTTGTCAAAAAAGACTTTCCCTTTCAGTAAGGTTGAAGAAACGACACCTTTTCCATTGGTTTTGACACAATATACATCATTTACAAGTGTGCCAAGTGTGCCTGTCATAAAATAGCCACCATCTTTTGTTGCTAAAATATGATTGAATGATTCATATTCTGTTTTTTTACCTAATAAACGTGTCCAATTCTTATTTCCGCTGGCATCAATATTCATCATCAAAGCATCAACATTAACAGCATCTGAGGCTTGATTTCCGACCAACGTAAAGCTGTCGTCACTGTTTGAAACAACACCGTAGGCTTCATCTTCAAGCGGTGTTCCATATTTTTTAGTCCAAATTTCAGCTCCATCTGAACCAGTACGAATCGCCAAAACATCAATACTGGCGTTGGTTCTTCCGACAATCAAAAAGCCACCGTCTTTAACTTGCACAACACTATTTCCTTCGTCAAGGTCTTTTTCGCCAAAAGATTTGAACCACTGCAATACACCAATTTTATCTACTTTTGTGAACAAAACATTGCGGTCTTCTTGTCCTCCAACAGCTTTTGATTTTGTTGTACCAGCAAAAACATAACCGTCACTTACTTCAATCACGTCACGTGCTTCTTGATCGCCAATGCCAGGAAGTATTGTTGTCCAAAGCGTTTGTCCTTGTGAATTGAGTAAAAAGACAACCGCATCGTAGTCTGTTCCATTAAAAGAAGAGCCTACACAAATATAATTGCCTAATTTTGTGGCCGTTATGCTAAAGACTTTATCATCATCCGTCGTTCCAAACTTCCTCGACCATTTCTCATTGCCGTTGGCATCTGTTTTTACAATATAAAAATCATTGTTTGGTTTTGCATCATCTAAATTAGAATAACCAGCCAAAATCAAACCTCCATCATTGGTGTTTGCTACGTCAAAACATTGTTCTTTGTACTGACTTCCATAGTTTTTCGCCCATAAAAACTTCCCTTCAAAGTCAGCCTTCATCAGCACCATATCAAAGCCTTTTGAGCCAAAATTCTCAGAAATGCTTGCTATTGCAAAACCTCCATCAGGCGTTTGCACCGCAGATGAGCCAATATCAGTTGCCAATCCACCATAGATTTTGGTAAAACCTTGCGAAAAAACACTCATTTGGATTAGGCAAAATAAAAAAACAATCAATGGACGACTTATACGCATAGCAAGGGATTTGGTATAATTAATAATTAATAATTAATAATTAATAATTAATAATTAATAATAATATTAAATTTGAAATTTTAGAATTTTAGAATTTAAAATTTAGAATCAAGAATTTAAAATCAAGAATTTAGAATTTTAGAATTTAAAAACAAAAAAAGCAATAAACAACAGCTTCACTACTTTATTAAAGTTATAACGCATATTGTCTATTGCTCGTTGCCGATTCTTGGTGGAATTTAAGAAATAATTAGCTATTGGTCTTGGAACGAGCCTCTATTTCAAGGCTTTTGGAAATTTTTTGCAACTGCCCGTTGGGACGAACAGTTGCATTATTCTTAGGTTTTTGGAAAAAACGTCTTTGGGAGAAGCCTTTTTGAAATGTAAAACACTAAACTTAAAAATTGAAAATTTTAGCAACTTAGCAATTTATACATTCTCTCAATTCAAATTAGTTTTTGGAAATTAAAATAATAATCGGTTTTGGAAATATCTTTTATAATGTACTATGTACTTTCTTTCTTTCTCACTCTCCTACTCTCTCTTTTTGCTTTCCCGTTGCCCTCTTTTTTTGCTCAGAAAAAAGAGGACAACTAACTGAAAGCGACTCTCAACTTAACAACAAATTTTATAATCTCTAATATTGCTTCGCTTCCCATCTTCCTTAAGTTTCTGACGTTTCAGGGTGGCGAAACAACTTACATCAGAACCTCTCAACAACAAATTTAATAATCTTTATTAATCAACGATACAAAGATGCGGGAAGATTGATTCTTAAACAAATACAAAAAAAGACATTTGTTAATTTTGTTTTTTCAATATATAATTGTATTTTTGTATTAAAATGTTGATTATGAATTATTTGTAAAAATATTTTTCTTATAAAATATCTTATTTTGTTGAATTTTTTTAATTTTTTTATAAAAAATAATAATGAAAAAAAGCCATTTAATACAAGCCATTCGTGCTTTTTCTAAAAAAGAAATAAGAGATTTCCGTAAATGGGTGCAATCCCCTATCCACAATCAACGAGAAGATGTAGTCAAATTATTAGATTATTTGACTGCGAATGAACATTTAGAAAATGACGAAAAATTAGAGAAAAACTTAGTATTTGCTTATTTATTGCCAAAAGAAAAATACGATGATGCTAAAATGCGTCAAACCATGTATTTTTTTTCTGAATGTATTGATGCTTTTTTGGTCTATCAAAAATTTTTAGAAGATGAAGGCAGGCAACAAGGACTTTTGTCAGCGGCATACAGACAAAAGGGGTTGGATAAAGCATTTAACAAAACAATTCATAATTTTATAGAAAAAAAAGATAAAAAAACCTTGTACAGCCGTCAGTCGTACATGGCAGATTATGAAATACAACGAGAATTGTTTAATTTCAAAAGTAAGCATGAACGTTCACAGAATACTAATTTTGAAGCGATGCAAGCGGCTCTGGATAATTTTTACTTGGTCAATAAATTACAAATGGCTTGCGAAGCCTTGTACCATGCAAAAGTATTTAAAGTGAATTATGAGATTAGATTTTTAGAGAGTATTTTTCAGTTTTTAGACGAATACCCATCTGACCAACCTTTGATAAAAACCTATCATACCATTTTATTGACGCTCAAATTTCCTAATGAAGAAGCCTATTTTCATCTTTTGAAGGAACAGATTAAAGATTATACACCTTATTTTTCGTGGCTTGATGCCCACGAAATCTACCTACTTGCTATTAATTATGGTGTTAGTAAAATAAATCAAGGCAAAGTAGAATTTCGACAAGATGTTTTTTTTCTTTATAAAAATGGCATAGAATCGGGTTATTTACTTGAAAATGACGTTATTTCCGCTTATACATTCAAAAATGCTGTTGGGCTTGGGATTCACCTCAAAGAATTGGCTTGGGTAGAGCAATTCATCAAAGAATATGCAGAAAAACTCGAAGCGGAGCAGCGCAAAGGCTTGGTAGATTTTAATCTTGCAATGCTTTATTACACAAAAAAAGATTACCGAAAAGCGCAGCGTTTGTTGGCGAGTTTTGAGGTAGATGACTTGTTGATAACGCTCAACGCTAAATTTTTATTGGTAAAAATCTACGTAGAAGAAGGCGAATTTGACCTACTCGACACGCACCTTTCTACAATGCGTGTGTATCTTAACCGCAAAGAAGTATTGGGTTATCATAAATCTTTGTATAAAAATGTGATTCATTTTACTAAAAAAATAAATCGAATCACACCTTATACAAAAGTAGAAAAAGAAAAATTAATTGAAGAAATCAAAGCTGCAACGCCATTGGCTGATAAAGAATGGTTTATCAGGCAGGTGCAAGCCTTATAGTTATATCTGCTTGAAAATCAAATCTTTATAGTCTGTTGTAGAACGACGAATAACTTCATGTGCCGTAGCTCTATCATAGACTTCTGAGATTTCGATAACATTTTTTTCGCCAGGAAGACTTTTGTAAGTCAAAAAATAATGCTGTAAACGGTCAATAATCGCTGCGGGCAACTCACTGATGTCTTTGTAGTTTTGGTACATTTGGTCGCCGACCAATACCGCTACAATCTTGTCATCGGCTTCGCCTTTGTCAATCAAACAAAGTCCTCCAATCGGAATTGCTTTGAGCAAAATATCACCGTGCGTAATGTGGTGACTCGAAAGCACGCAAATATCCAAAGGATCGCCATCGCCGTGACTCACCTTATCAGAACCTCTCTCACGTGCCAATTGCGCTACATCTTCACCACAATAGGTTTGAGGAATAAAGCCATACAAAGAAGGGATAATATTTGAGTATTTTTGCGGACGGTCTATTTTTAAATAGCCTGACTCTTTGTCTATTTCGTATTTTATAGTATCGGTAGGGACAATCTCTACAAATACATTGACAATATTTGGCGCATCGTCGCCAATCGGAATCCCATGCCAAGGATGTGCTTTATAAACTGGTTTCATAAAAAAGTAATTTTAAGGTGCAAAGTTACAAAAAATTTCAAGGACAAAAATTTAAAAGAACCAAATCTTTGAATTTCAAATAAAAAGGGTAGAACCAAATGCTCTTTAGTGTAGGTCGAAAATCAAGAGTAGGCTATGTGCGCACTCGAATTTTCACTGTCACTTCCTTTCCAATAAATTTCCTTTCACATAAGTAGCGATAAAATTTTCTTGAAAAGCCTTTCCGAAGGGCAAGTCGAGTTTTTTATCCAAGATAATAAAATCTTGCGTGATACGCTCGATGAAATCAATATTGACAATAAACGACTTGTTGATGCGGGCAAATTGTGTCGTTGGCAATTGTTCGGTAATGAGTTGTAGGCTGATAGCAGTCATGTATTTATCCTTGGTGGTATAAATCATCGCATAATTTTTCATACCTTCGATATAGCGAATATCCTTGAAAGGCACTTTAACATATTGCCTATCAGCTCTGATATAAATAAAATCTTGGTGTACTTCGGTGGTATTTATCTTTTCGCTTTGAAAAGCCTCAAAATGTTCTTGCGCTCGGTTCACTGCTTTTATAAAACGCTGAAAATCAATTGGTTTTAATAAATAATCAACAGCGTTGAGTTCAAAGCCTTCAAGTGCATATTCTGAAAAAGCCGTTGTAAAAATAACCAAAGGTGGATTTTTTAACGATTTCATCAATTCCATTCCTGTCAAATCGGGCATCTGAATATCCAAAAAGACCAAATCAACGCTATTCTTCGCCAAGAACGCATTGGCACTGACTCCGCCCGAAAACGTGCCGACCAATTCCAAAAAATCAATCTTTTTGACCTTCAAAGCAAGACCTTCTCTTGCCAAAGGTTCGTCATCTACGATGATACATTTCATTTTTTAAATATTTACACCCAAACGGCAAAAATCCTTTTTTCATTAATATTTACCCATTCTGAGTTCCAATTTTTCACTTCTGAATGGTCAAAAATCAACAAGAAACCTTCTGAAAGTCCTTGAAAATCAAGGTAATCATGGAGTTGTTGTAGTCCTCTTTCGTGTGCTTTGGGTCCATACCAAAGTTTGAGTTCGGCAACATATTTTTTATTCAAATAGGTAATAACGACATCAAGGCGTTTTTCATCTGAAATTTGTGGTTCTTTGAAATCAAAACCTGAGCCATTAATGATCGGTTTCAAAAAAGCTAAAAATACCAAACGACCATTTCGTTCTAAAAAGTCACGATCTTTTTTGGAGTATTCTTTTTTCATAAACGCCTGAAAACCAAGTAGTACGGCTTCCATATTTAGTGAGCCGTTAGTGTTTTTGTAGCCTGCACCATATTCAACATGAGTTGTAACCGCTTTTTTATGTGTTTTATCAATCATGTAATTGGCAATCATTTCTCTATAAATGCGATTGTGAATGACTGTTCTACCATTTTGACGGGCAACCATGCCATACATATACGCCAAATTCACAATAGGATTATGAATATTGAAAGGTCGAGCGTCATTTTCAATAACTAAAGCATGAATGTAATCAAAAAGTTCTTCGCTATTTTCTAAATATTTTATTAAATTATCAAAGTTCGTATTGCTTTCGGTAATTAGTTCCTGTACAATCAACTCAATATCTTGTTCTGTCCATTCTTGCGCTTCCCTTTCTGGCAAAAGGTCTTCGTCAATCATTTTACACAATTTACTAACCAAAAACGGATAGCCCGAAGTGTAATAAAATAACTTTTCAGCGATTGTATCAATGTTCATCGTTACGCCACGTTCTTGACAATAATCCGCCAACATAGGCCTTATTTCTTCCACTTGTAGGTTCATATCAACCTTAAATTCGGCAGCAATATTCCAAGGAGAATTGTATTTTTGTTCTTCGTCGGGACGGAGTTTTAGTTTCAAACTCTTTACATCATGCACACCTGCAAGAACAATAGAGTAAAATGTTTTAAACGATTGTCTTTCTAAATATTTATTGCGAAGCATCGCTAAAAAGCTGATAAACAACTGATTATTAGAACTTTTATCTACTTCATCTATGATGAGAATTAGTTTTTTAGAAGTTTTATCAGCTAAGTCAGTAATCATATCAGCCAATTCATCTAAATCAGTTATGGAAGGTGTAATTTCTTTTAACCAAGGCTTTACTTCTGGGATAGAAAAATGGGCGTGCCTTGCTAAAATTTTAACAAAAGTGGAGCAAAAATCACTTTCTGTTTCAAATACTTTATCGCCGATGCCTTCAAAACTGATACTAAAAACAGCATAATCATCAGTTTTAATATATTTATCTGCAACACTAAACAAAGTCGTCGTTTTCCCATATTGGCGTGGACGGTTAATGATGAAATAGTCGCCACTTTCTACCATATCATAAACTTTTTCTAATTTCTTAGAAACATCCGCCATGTAATGCTGCTCTGCAATGCAATTACCTGTAATATTGAATTTTTTTGCCATATTTTTAAAAATAAAGTGCAAATATAAGTATTTTTTTGAGTATTTGAAAAACGGAGTATTTGATTTGTGAGTATTCGATTCGTTGAATATTTGATTTGTGGAATACGCTACGAGTCAAATACTTGAATACTCAAATACTCGTCAAATTCAATTTCAACCACACTTTATATTCCTTTTCCGTTTCTTCAATTTTCAATTCATGTTTTTCTGGGTAAAGAATTTCCAAACGTCTTTTGATATTTTTCAAGCCCAAACCACCTGCCAATTGTTTGGTTTTGATACTTGGTTTTGAGTTTTTTGAAGTAAAAATAATTGTTTTTTCTTTTATTTCAAATAAAATATCAATCGTAGCAATACCCGAAGGGTCGGCACTATGTTTTAGTGCATTTTCTATAAAAGGCAAAAAAATCAAAGGTGCAACCATGATTCCTGTAGGATTGCCTTCTACGTTGAGTGTTACGGCAGATTCATTGAGTCGCATGGCTTCGAGATTGAGATTTTGCTGTAAATTATCAATTTCATTGCTCAATAAAACACTTTCCTTCTCGCTTTCATACAATTGATAACGAAGTACATTGGAAAGATCAATGACCGTTGGCGTGACACGCTCGGGCGCAATTTCCGAAAGTGTAGCAATGTTATTTAAGGTATTAAATAAAAAATGCGGATTAATTTGACTTTTCAAATACGCCAATTCCATTTGTAATTTTTGTTTTTCTTTTTCTAAGATTTTTTCATAATTATAAAAATAATCTACAATAAAGCGCAACGCTGTTATTTCTATGTAAAACTCAAAAGCTAAAATAAATTGGGTAAAAACCAATAAAAATAGTGACGTATTCGCACGGTCTTCTGCGGTATTAAAATACCAATAATTGAAGGTCATATAGCTACAAAGTAATAAAATAGATGCAATAATATATGCGCCCATTTTCTTTTTCTTTGCCAAAAAAGGAATCAATAAAAAAAGATTGATGTATAAAACAGTAAAGTCACTTACTATATCTCCAATGGTAGGAGTCAGAGAATCGCCAGGGTTGGTTGGCTCTATTCCTATAGCTCGCAAAACAAATGTACTATACCAATAACACCAAAAACACAAATGCCGTAACCACCAAAGCTCTGGTGCAAGCAATTTCAAGAAATAATATTTTAGATTCCAATTCATAAGGCAAAGATACGACACTTTCAAAGCCATTCACAAATGTTTGGTGTAAAAAGCAGTTACGTTCGTGTAAAAAGGAAGCGGGTTCGTGTAAAAAACTAAAACGCACCTTTCGTTTTCCGCTATATTTGCATCATCAATCAAACAATTTATGATTTGTGAAGGTAGAAATTTAGATAAACCCTATTGTAATTCAAATTTTAATTTTTCAATTTATATGTAAAAAATTTACTGTATTAATCATTTTTTCTAACTCAAAGTAATTAGACGTTTTTAGGCGATAGTCAAATAGAATATAGCAAACTAACTTGTAGTGTTTTTTTTATTTCATCGTTTATTGTTCATCGTTACTTTACAATTCTTATTTAGTATGAAAAAGACAGTTTTTAATTTCGGCTCTTACATCTTCGCAACCGCTTTGGCGGCTTTGTGTTTCACAAATTGTAGCGAAGAAAATGGTGTTACACCTGATGCAGTAACAGAAAATGTTGCAGAAAAAACAGACGGTCACGGTCATCTCGGCGGAAGATGTTCCATGCACGAACACCAAACGAAGCATTTACTGGAGCATCCCGAAGCAGCAGAAAAAAAGAGAAAAATTGAAGAATTTACAGCAAAATTTGTGAGCGAATACGGCAAAACAGCAAAGGCTCGTACCGTCGTGACAATTCCAGTAGTCATTCACGTACTTTACAAAACAGCAGTACAGAATATCTCTGATGCGCAGATTGCTTCGCAAATGAAGGTTTTGAACGATGATTTTCGTAAGTTGAATACAGATGTGAGTAAAGTGCCTACGCCATTTAAACCTTTGGCATCAGACATTGAAATCAACTTCGTATTGGCAAAACAAACGCCAACAGGTGCGCCAACTACGGGTATCGTGCGCAAATCAACGAGCAAAACATCGTTTATTGACAATCTTGACCCCTACTCTGACGCATTGGGCGGTAGCAATATTTGGGACGCAAGTCGCTACATGAACATCTATGTTTGTAACATGGCAAGTCCATTGGGTTTTGCGGCAGACCCAAGTTTTCCTGACTCAGAAGATGCGATTGTAGTACATTATACCGCATTTGGTACGACAGGCGTGGTAGAAGCTCCTTACAATTTGGGTCGTACAGCTACACATGAGGTTGGACACTGGTTGAATCTTGCGCATATATGGGGTCCTGGCGATCCTGATGTTGCTAATTGCAATGATTCTGATAACGTAGGCGATACGCCAAATCAAGCAAAATCAAACGGCGGAACACCGACTTTCCCAAAGGTAAGTTGTGGCAATACACCGAATGGCGATATGTTTATGAACTATATGGATTATGTAGATGATGCAGCTATGTTTATGTTCACGACGGGTCAAAAAGCACGTATGCAAGCCTTGTTTGCTTCTGGCGGTGCAAGAGCAACGATTGCAACTTCTAATGGAGCAACGCCTCCTTCGAGCGGAACTTCTTGTGGAGTGCCTTCTACTTTGACTACAAGCAATGTGACTACAAGTGCCGCAACTTTGAATTGGGCAGCCGTAAGTGGCGCAACTTCTTACAGCGTTCAATACAAAACAGCAGCTGCAACAACATTTACAACAGTTGTAAGTAATAGTAATACTTTGACTATCAACAGTTTAGCAGCAAATACGGCTTATCAATTCCAAGTAAAAGCAACTTGTAGCAATGGAACAAGTGCCTTTTCGACAATAGCTAATTTTACAACTCAGGCAGTTGTAAATACAGGTTGTACGGACAATTACGAATCAAATAACACAAGTTCTACGTCAAAAGTAATTCCAATTAATACTGAAATTACTGCCAAAATTGGTACAGCGACGGACAAAGATTGGTTCACGTTCACGACGACCGCAGCGCAACCAAAATTCAAAATTGACCTGACCAATCTGCCTTTGGATTACGACATAGAACTGTACAAAAATGGTAGTTTTATAGCTTATTCTCAAAATGATGGCACTTTAGCGGAATTAATTACACAGAACGCAACAACAGCTGGGACTTACAAAATCAAAGTGTATACTTATTATGGCGATTTCTCCAATAGCAATTGTTATACTTTGAAAGTACAAACGGGTTCAACTAATTTCAAAGCTGGTAAAATGGAGAGCAATAATAAAAAGGTAAAAAATTTAACCGTAAATAGTTTGTAAGAGAAATTATAATTGATAAAAAATCTTCGGCGAGGCTTAAAACCTCGCCGATTTTTTTTATGTTACAAGAACAATTGCTCAAAAACCATTCTTTTCTGTAAAATCGTCTTGCAAAATTCTTGCTTCGCTGAGGTTCGTTTGGAAATGTTTGCCCAAACCTTTTTGACGATAGATTTTTGCCATGTCAATTTTTTACTACACCTCATCTTGTATCTGATATTCTTGTACCAAAACCTTTTCTATCAACACCAAAAGATTACTCATTGCAGTATAGATTTTTTGCACATTGTAAGTTTTTCGCCAAAAATATAAAAAAAAGCCTTTTCTTTGTCAAATATTTCTTCCGATTCACAAAACAAACTGAGCTTTCGGGCGTTTTGGCAAGAACCACTTTTGGAAATTGCTTAGATTAAAATAAAAAATATAAATATGATAACTGTAAAAGACTTATCTTTTGTTCCTTTTATTTCAAAAGAGGAAATTGCTGAAAAAATTGCTGAATTGGGTGAAAAAATTCAAACAAATTACGCCAATCAAGAGCCACTTTTTATTGGTGTACTAAACGGTGCTTTTTTATTTGCTGCGGATTTGCTTCGAGCTTGTGGCGATATGCCTTGTGAGATTTTTTTTGTGAAATTATCGTCTTATGAAGGGACAAGTTCTACGGGGAAAGTGATTTCCGTTATTGGTGTAAAACCTGAAATCGTAAAAGATAGGGCGGTGATTATTTTGGAGGATATTGTAGATACAGGAAAGACAATGAGCGATTTTATGAAAACAATTGCCAGTTATCAACCAAAATCTATGGCATTGGTAACACTTTTCCATAAACCTGATGCCTTACAACACGAAGTAAAAATTGACCATATTGGTTTTTCAATCCCTGACAAATTCATTGTTGGTTATGGTTTGGATTACGATGGTTTCGGAAGAAATCTTGCTGATGTCTATCAGTTGGCAGATTGATTTTACAATAAAAAAGTCCTAATTTTTGAATTATCAAAAATTAGGACTTTTTTATTTATACTTAAGTCATTTACTGTTTGTCAAAACGCATTTCTTGAATTACGTATTGCTCATTGGTGACTTTCATATAAATATAGACACGGTATTTTCCACCTGCGGTAGGCATCTCGCCAATACAATACTGAGTATCTTTACCTTTGGATTGCCCTTGGTGAACTTGATTGAAGGCTTTTGGTTTGTTTTTAGCAAAAAAATCATTGATAATGGCTTTTGCTTTTGATTTATCGTAAATATCCTCTTTATCAATGATAGAAATTTCTACATCATTGTCAAAATACACAGCAAGCGCATCTGCGTTGCCTGTACTGATAGCTGTTGCAATAGAGTTGAAACTTGGAACAATGGGATTTGTAAAGGCACATAAAAGTGCGATAACTGAAAAACTGAACAAAAATTTTTTCATCTTTTTAAACAATTGAAATAGAAGTATTAGTGAGTCTTCTGTAATGTTATACAATTGTGACGTGCAAATGATTCGTCGGTTACTTTTTTTAACTAAATTTTAATAAATAAACCTTAATAAATACTTTAATATGAATATCTTGTAAAATATTATTCTCTAAAATTTGGGTAAAGGTACTATTCTTATTTGAACTTGTCAAGTTTTTTTACACTTTAACGTACGTTAAATGTTTTTAATAAATTTTCTCCACTTTTTTATTCTTCACCCATTTTCCCCAAATTGCATTGTAAGTGTGTACTTTTGAAACGACTTGATTTGAGTTGTTCACCAAAGGATAGGATTCATTGACCCACTCAAAAACACTTCCATAAAGGTTTTTTACATTTAAAAAACCTTCTTTTTGTAGCTTTTCGCCTATTTTTTCACTTCTATAACCTACCGAACAATAAACAACAATGGGCGCATCTTTTTTTATATCTTTCATGTTTTTTATATTAAATTGCTCGTACCCGATGTGTTTTGCACCTTCGATGTGGCTGATGTCGTATTCTTTTTGTTCACGAGCATCTAAAATAACGTACTCTTTTTGCTGGTTTTTAAGTTCTTTCACACCAATAACGGGAACAGTAAAGCGCAACATCGTAGAGAGCGTCTGGTCAAAGGCTTTGCTTTGGCAGCTTGGTTTGTTTGCAGGGATTTGCGCACAAGCAAGTGATGATAGCAAATTAGCTGCCAAGAGAAAAGCAGGAAGTATAGATTTTATAAACATTTTTTTGTATAAAATTAGGTGCAAAGATAAAAAAACGTAGAAATCTATGACAATATTATTTTCTTTGCTGTATATTTGTTGCGAAAATTAAATTTGTGCAAGAACAAGAACAAGAAAATAACAATAATCAACAAGAAGAAGACGATATTTTTCGCTCCTTCCGACTTTCACGTATTCTAATTCCGATTTTTTTCGGACTTGGATTGGTGTTTTATATGCTGTGGCAAAAATTCAATCCTGAGGATTTTGCTCGAATTGAGTGGTCTTCGCATACGTTCACTTGGCTTGGGATTGCACTGCTTTTGTTGGTGGTTCGACATCTTTGTTATGCACTTCGTCTGTATATTTTGGCAGATGGCTCTTTTTCTTACCGAAAGTGTATCGAATTGCTTTTTATTTGGGAATTTAGTACGGCTGTTGCCCCGACAAGTGCTGGTGGCGCAGCGATTGCCCTTTTTGTACTGACCTTAGAAAAAATACCTCCTGCTCGAGTTGCTGTGATTGTGATTTATAAAGTTTTGTTGGATAGCGTTTTTCAATTTACGCTTTTTCCCATCATGTTTTTGCTAATGGGCTGGCAGATTTTGAGTCCTAATGCACACAGTTTCAATTCCTTAGATGGTACAGCTTGGACTTTTGTGACTGTTTATTGCCTGATGATTATTCAAGGCTCGTTGTTGATTTTAGGCTTATTTGTATATCCGAATGGTGTAAAATGGTTGTTGGATAAATCTACAAATTTACCTCTTTTGCGTCGTTTTAGAGCAAAAGCATTAAAGTTTGGCGAAGACATTGTGATTGCTTCTGCGGTTATCAAACACAAGCCTTTTGCTTTTCATTTAAGAGCTTTTGGTGCGACGGCTGCTGCATGGTGTTGTCGTTTTTTACTGATTAATTGTTTGATTATTGCTTTGACTCCTAATTTGCCAAGTGGAATTTGGACACAAGTCCATCTTTTTGGTCGTGCTGCTGCGAATTACATCGTTATGTTGTTTGCGCCAACACCAGGCGGCTCGGGCTTTGCAGAAGCAGGTTTGGTGTATTCCATCAAGGATTATGTACCAGAAACGATTGGTTACATTGTTGCATTGATTTGGCGTTTGATGACTTATTATCCGTACTTGATTACGGGCGCAATTATTATCCCGAATTGGATTAGAAAATTATTGGAAGAAAGAAAAAATCAGCCACAAAATGAATAGAATTTTAAAATATGGTATTTTGGCAGGAATTGCGACGATTGTATATTTCTTGCTTTTTTATTTTTATGACAAAAATCTCCTTTTTGTACCTTATGTATTTTGGAGTTCTTTAATTTTCCCTTTGGTGTATATGTTTTTATTGGGAAAAAAAATGATGGTGGAAGAAAAACCTTTTCACGAAGTACTGCGTTCTGTTTTCTTGGTCTGGCTGATTGCTGACGTGATGTACTATGTTTGGTATTTTAGGTTGTTCAATTCTGACGCAAGTTTGGCGCAAATCCAAATGCAAAGTATGAAAACTGGCTACGAATATTTAATGACGCAAACGCAAAAAATGGAGGAAATTCGGGCATTTCGAGATGCACTCGCCGATTTAGACAAAAATCCTATTATTTTCACCTTCAAAGATGCTTTGTACGGTTTGGGTAGAGGTTTAGCAGGCGGTTTTTTACTGTCTTATGCCATGACGTTTTGGTTAGAAAAAAAATTAAGGTAAGTGCGTGGACAAAATAAACACATAGGAATATAGGACACATAGAACATTGATTTTCAATACTATGTGTCCTATATTCCTATGTGTTTAATATCAAAT
>JAYWHK010000246.1:0-21287 GCA_043777755.1 Saprospiraceae bacterium | reverse complement strand
GGAGTCATTCCCTTTAGGGTGAGGGCATCAGAAAGTGTTGTTCAAGTCTTTTGCGAAGCAACACATTTTTAAAATCCTTAGCTTAATGACATTGCCCTAAGTCCCTCCGAAGGAGGGACTTACAAACGTAGATAATTTTTTTAAAATGAAACATTTATTTTTATTTATAATTTACTCATTATCAAATCATTGTGTTTTTTCACAAACGATAAAAGATTGTAGAGCCTTGCCACCTTATGCAGCAAAATTGGGTTACGATATGCAAAAATCAGGCTTTAGTACTTCCGAACAAAAGTACATGGGCTTGACTTTTGTAGAATTTGGAAATGAGGGAAAAAACAAAGTCTATCAGCACAAAAGCTGGAAAAAAGCTGGCTTTTTAGGCCCTATTTTGGTTTTAGAAAATGGTGATTTAATCGCTGCGCCAACACCTTCCGTCAATGTTTTGTACAACAAAGCCGAAGAACAGAATTTTTTGTACCGCATCAATGCAACGACACAAGAGATGACAAAAATGCTTGCGCTCCCCTATTTTGCAAAGCCGAATGCCGAAAATCCTTTTGGTTTAATTGGTTTGGCGTATGATTGCGACACCAAGATAATTTACGCTACTTCTTTGGCAGGAAGTACGAGAAAAACAGAAAACGGTAAAATTTTCGCTATACAAAGTACTGATAATAAGATAGTTGCAACAATCGACAGCGTGGATTGTATGGGCGTAGGATTAGCATATATCAATGGCGAAAAACGGCTTTTTATGGGAAAAACAAGAAATAGTGAAATTGTGAGCGTTGCGCTTAATTCTAACGGGAGTTTCAAAGGAACGCCTCGAAAAGAACTCAGTCTGGAAGGGCTTGGTCCTCGTGGCGACGATGTTGCTCGAAAGATTCGCTTTTTACCAGATGGTTCGCTACAAATTCAAGCCGTAGAGTTTTATTACAACCTCATCGCTCCTACGGAAAAACAAGAAAGTAAATATATTTTTAAATACATGAATGGAAAATGGATTTTGGTACAAATGCAGTAAATTATTCAACTTTACACTCTATTTTTTGTTTTATTAGGAGAAATAAATTTGAATTTTTATTTGCTACAAAATTATGAACACATTAAAAATACAAGCTGCCGTTGGTTTTTGCTTATGGATTTTTTTGATTTTTACTAATCAAAGCTTTTATAAAAGCAACGATTGGCACGTCAGAATTATCGAATTGGCGAGTTTGGTTTGGTTGCCTTTGGGTATTTCTATTTTAGAAAAAAAAGCCTACATTCATTTTTCTAAATGGCTGAAAGACAGTATCTTAGCTTGTGCCTTGCTGCTAATCGTGGCGTTAGAACAAAGCGAAAACTATTTTGATTACTTCGCTCTACCCTACTTATTTTTGACAATTTTTATTGCTGTGAATGCCATCGAAAACTGGATTTTTTTGCCCAAAGAAATCAGTAATACGACGCTTACGTTGGCACAAGTACTCCTGCTCGTTGGCAGCTCTTGGACAATTGCACATTGCTTTGATTTTCAGCCATTTGGTTTTGACAAAGAAATCGTAACACTTACGGGCGTTCATTTTCATTATGCAGGATTTTTGTTATTGACTTTTGCAGGTATTTTGACACTGTACGATGAACATTTTTTGTCAAAAATCGCTTGTCAGCTACTAATGCTAAGTGTTCCTTTGACCGCTATTGGCATCACAACTTCTCATTATACCCATTATTTTTTATTGGAAAGTATCGCTGCTGTTTGTGTTACCTTAGGGGCAGTATGCTTGGTGTTTTCTCAGCTTTTTTCCATCACAAAACAAACGAGAAATTGGGTAAAAATCAGCACTTTTTTATTTTCAATCACCTTACTATTCAGTATGAGTTTGGCTTTTCTGTATGCGATAAGACCTTGGTATTCAATAGATTGGCTCACTATTCCGTATATGAAAGCGATACACGGCTCTTGCAATGGGATTCTTGTTCCAGTTTTCGGAATACTTATTTGCTGGAGCAAAAAAAGCGATTTTTAACCTAAAACGTAACTATTTACCACTTTTGCAGTTTTTTACCACGGAGAAACGGAGAACACAGAGTTTGATAAAAAAATTAGCCTTCGGCTAATTTTTTTGCCTCCGTGACCTCTGTTTCTCCGTGGTAAAAATAAAAAAATCTTCGATTTTTTTAGACGCTAAACAGTTACCCTAAAACAATAGAAAAAGCCACTATACTTTTGAAAGTACAGCGGCTTTTTTATAAAATATTTTCTTTTCTTTAAGTCAATTCAAAGACATTTTTCACGCCAAGTGGTCGTTCTGTAGTAAATGCTTCACCAAATTCAGCATTGATAAGTCTGCCATAAACACGGTCTTTTGCTTTTAATGCTTCCAAAAAATGCTTTCCTGAAATAGGCGTTTGCGGCTCGTTGTCTTTTTCATTTTCTTGAAAAAACTGTGTTTTGTAAGCCAGAACAGATTCAATTTTCTTGTCCATATAAGCCGTGATGTCTATGACAAAATCAGCCTTCAAACTACGGTCTTGAATATAGTGATATACCTGTTTTGGTCGCCAAGAATCTTGACTATCGCCTTGATTATCAGTTGTTTGTATTTTTCTCAAACCAGATAAAAAACAAGCATCAGCACATAATTTTGAAGCTCTCCCATGATCAGGGTGTCTATCGTCAATGGCATTTAAAAAAATGATTTCGGGCTGATATTGACGAATAACTCGAATAATTTTTCGGAGATTTTCTTCATTGTGCGTAAAAAATCCATCTGCCATTCCTACATTCTCACGAACCAATGCACCAAGGATTTGTCGGGCATTTTCTGCTTCGATATCACGGGTTTCAGCACTGCCTCGAGTACCCAACTCACCACGGGTGAGGTCAAGTAAGCCAACTTTATAACCCAAATCAATGTGTTTTAATAAAGTACCACTGCATGAAAGTTCTACATCATCAGGATGTACACCAATAGCTAAGATGTCTAATTTCATAGAAATCAATCGTAATCGAAAGGCAATACCTTAGAATCTTTCACTGTAGAAAGTGTCATTAACGTTTTCAAACGCTCAATTTCTTCGATTTGAGAAAGTGTTTTGAACAACAATTGCTCATAGCTTGGAATATCAATACAAATAACCTTCATTAAGAAATCCGCCTCACCAGTGATGATGTAACATTCAACGATTTCTTCAATGGTTTTGATTTTTTCTAAAAAGTTAGCCATAGCATTAGGTTTGTGCCATGCCAAAGTTCCCATAACAAAAGTCTTAACGTTAAGACCAATTGCGCCAGCATTCACGAAAGCGTGATAACTCTCAACAACACCGATTTGCTCCAATTTTTTCACACGCTCTAAAGTAGGTGCGGGAGAAAGACCAATTCTTTTCGATAGGTCAAGATTTGTTATTTTACTATTCTCCTGTAAAATTTGGAGAATTTTTAAGTCAATCTTGTCAAGTTTGTTAGAGTTTTCTATAAGATTATTCATACTATAAGAATTTACAATTTATTGATTATCAATAAGTTAAGAAATGCGCCAAAAGCAATACAAAATTTTTGTTTTCTGAAAAACCAAATCTTATATTGTTTTCAACTGAATTTAGTGCAAAGTAACGCATTTTTTATCAATAAATAAAGAAAAAAGCAAATTATTTTTTTAAAATAATGTTAAAATCAAAAATACTATGAAAAAATCAGAATTTTATTTGGTTTGCTAAATTATGATTTTGTAGCAACAAAAAATAATAAATATTACAAATATTTTTTATTCATACCTTCCAATTCCAAAATATTTTCTACTTTTACCGTTCAAATATTAAAAAAAATTATTATGAAAAAAATCGTATTTTTTATCCTATTGTTACAAAATTTTGGCTCATTTGCTCAAAACGAAACGCAAAAAAAAGCCATTGACAAAAAAGCAAATGAAATTGAGAGTCAAGTCATTGCATGGCGTCGTCATTTGCATCAAAATCCAGAACTTTCCAATCGTGAAACTGAAACTGGAAAGTACATCGCCAAGTACCTCAAAACCTTACCTGATGTGGAAGTTCGTGAAAATGTAGCCAATACAGGCGTTGTTGCTATTATAAAAGGCGACAAACCTGGCCCTGTGGTCGCTTTACGTGCAGATATTGATGCGTTGCCTGTTACGGAGCGTGCCAATTTGCCTTTTGCGTCAAAAGTAAAAGCCAATTATAACGGTCAAGAAGTTGGTGTTATGCACGCTTGTGGACACGATACGCACGTTGCAATGCTTATGGGCGCAGCAACTGTATTGTCGAGCATGAAAAAAGACATTCAGGGTACAGTAGTGCTTTTGTTCCAACCTGCCGAAGAAGGTGCGCCTCCTGGCGAAGAAGCTGGTGCTTTTTTGATGATAAAACAAGGCGTTTTGGACAATCCAAAAGTAGAAGCTGCATTTGGTTTGCACATTGGCTCAGGTTTGGAAGTGAACAAATTGGAGTACAAAACAGGCGGAATGATGGCAGCATCTGATGTTTTGAAAATCAAAGTAAAAGGCAAACAAACGCATGGTGCAAGTCCTTGGGGCGGCATTGACCCGATTGTCGTGAGCGCACAAATCATCATGGGTTTGCAAACGATTATCAGCCGTCAAACAGATGTAACCAATGAAGCAGCCGTCGTAACGATTGGTAAAATAAACGGTGGTGTCCGCAACAATATCATTCCCGAAGCGTGTGAAATGGAAGGTACTATTCGTACACTCGATGCCAAAATGCGTGATGAAATCCATGCCCGCATCAAAAAAACGGCAACCAACATCGCCGAAGCAAGTGGTGCAGAAGCCGAAGTGGAAATCATTTCTGGCTATCCTATAGTAGTGAATAGCTTGGATTTGGCACGTCGTATGATTCCAACAATGGAGCAATGTGCTGGTGGAGAAGAAAATGTAAGGGTAACAAAAGCTCGTTTGGGCGCAGAAGATTTTGCCTACTTTGCTCAAAAAGTACCAGCTTTATTTATGTCGATTGGTGGTAGAGAAAAAGGAAAAACCGCTTCAGAGGCTTTTCCACACCATACACCTGATTTTTACATAGATGAGAGTGGTTTCAAATTAGGTGTTCGTGCATTTTGTTACTTTGTAATGGATTATCCTACGAAAAAATAAATGCTTTTATAAAAAAATAAAGAAAAGAATTACCTTTGCACTCGCATGGC
This sequence comes from Saprospiraceae bacterium, assembly GCA_043777755.1. GTDB lineage: Bacteria > Bacteroidota > Bacteroidia > Chitinophagales > Saprospiraceae > CANHEE01. The sequence continues at coordinate 16,114 of JAYWHK010000246.1, read as the reverse complement.
AAGATTAATGGCAATTGACTATGGAATGAAAAGAATTGGTATCGCAGTGAGCGACCCTTTACAAATCATTCCCAATGCGTTGGACACTGTTCCAACGGAAAAAATTTTTGATTTTTTAAAAAAATACTTGGCGGAAGAAGAAGTTGAGTTGATTATCGTTGGAGAACCGCTTCATCCCGATGGCAACCCTACGTATGTCACACCAAAAGTATATGAATTTGTAAAAAAAATCAATGAACTTTTCCCAGCAATGAAAGTGATTTTGAGAGATGAAAGTTTTACTTCCGTCGAAGCAAAAAAAGCAATTATGGCTGGCGGTGCAAGAAAAAAAATGAGACAAGACAAAGCCCTTGTAGATAGAGTCAGTGCTTCTATCTTATTGGGTGATTATATGAATACGCTTTAGAAAAATGTAAAATGTAAAAGTCTAAATTTAAAAGTCAAAAGTCCTGTTAATCAGCCACTTATGAGTTCAAACTGTGCTATTTATTTTTTATATTTCACTTACAATGATAAAATGATTTGAGAATTTGGTGATTTGAAGATTTCAAATCACCAAATTGCTCATCATCAAATTAAAAAAATGATTTTACCTATTTTTGCTTACGGACAACCCGTTTTAAAACAAGTTGGAAAAGATATTGATTCAGAATATCCTGATTTAGAGTCACTTATCAAAAATATGTGGGAAACGATGTACAATGCCAATGGTGTTGGATTGGCTGCGCCTCAGATTGGGCTACCGATTCGCCTTTTTGTAATCGACACGACTCAAATCAAAGAAGACCTTTTGAAAGGAGAAGAAGGATTCATTAAAGTATTTATCAATGCACAGATTTTAGAAGAATCTGGCAAGTCATGGTCTTATGAAGAAGGCTGTTTGAGTATTCCCGATATTCGTGGAGATGTTGCTCGTCAGGAAAAAATTGTGATTCGTTATCAAGATGAAAACTTTAAAGAGTTCACCGAAACTTATGATGGCATCAATGCCCGTGTGATTCAACATGAGTATGATCATATTGACGGTAAATTATTCACTGAAAAATTGAAACCTCTCAAAAAAAGCCTTATTCAAAATAAACTCAGAAATATCGCAGACGGTAGAATCAAAGCAGATTATAAAATAAAATTTGCAAAAAAGTAAAAAAAACTAAATACACTGTTTTTTTAGTTATTTAATGTTTGTCATTGTTTGAAATGGTTCTAACTAATTGAAAACCAAAACAATACAACAACTTTAGCACACAGATTATTGCAGATAAAATCAATAAATTGATTGCACTAACGGGTTTTCACTGATTTCCGACGCTGGAAATCAGTGAAAACCCATGTTAAAAATATATTAGCAAATCAAATATTTGTAAAAACCATACAATGCTATTATCTTTGCACGGTTATTGCACACTCACCTTGGAAAGTAAGACCTTCATGTCTGTATTTTTTCCAAAAATTCCAATAATTTTATCATTGTCAAATTATCTGTAATCATCAACTGAAACCGATTTGTAAAGATTAATGGTTCTTTTAAATTTTTTGTGGAAGACTCTTGAAAAGTCTGAAAGACTTTAATTTGGACAACCGTAGGTGAAACCTACGGAGAGCGTAAATAGTATTTTACAACCCAGAAAGGGTTGAATTTCAATACGTTACGATTACAAATTCAACTCTGTTGGAGTTGCCAAAACGTATATATTCTACCGTAAATTTCATTTACGGTTATCAAAATTAAAGCCCATTCGGGCTTTCCACAAAAATTTTAAAAGAACCAGATTAATTTTATACTCAAAAAAGTAACAAAATTAAAATTCTACGTCTATCTAAATACCTCAGCTGATTATATACTTGCATTATAAAACAGCAAGTACTTTGCACTTTATACCCCTCACGTGCTTCAACTCAATAGCAAACAACTCAATTCATCAATAATACTTTTTTTCAAAGAAAGTATAAAAATTTTATTTAATGAATACTTTTTTCAAATCAAAATTTGTCAGATTCGCATTTATCTTAACTATTTTGACAATCAACGCCTGTAAAAAGGACGAACCGATTGTTGAAAACACCATCAAAGGTGGAACTGCTGCTACTTACGACGCAAAAGTTCTAAGTGCTTGGTATGGTCATACACTCGACCTTATCAAAACAACTGGCGGCTATACACCACCTGTCGCTTCTCGTACATTGGGCTACATCGGCATCACTGTCTATGAAGCAATGTTGCCTGCAATGCCAGAATACAAATCACTTGCTGGACAATTAAACGGCTTATCAACCATGCCATCACCAGAGTTTGGCAAAGAATATTATATGCCAGCCGTTGCCAATGCAGCGTTGGCGGCTATCAACACAAAAATGTTTCCTTTGCCTGAAGCAAAAAAAGGAAAATTTGACAGTATTGCTGTTATCAGAGATTATTTTGATGCAGATTTTCGTAAAAATGGAATTAGCCAAGAGATTTTGACCCGTTCATACACTTATGGCGAAGCCGTTGCCAATGCTATTTACGCTTGGGAAAGTGCCGACATTATCGGACACGAAGGTTTCCGTAAAAATTTCCCAGCAAGTTATACTGTTCCAACAGGAACTGGCTTATGGGAGCCAACGGGTGCGCAAGTAATTCCCTTACAACCATTCTGGGGTTCTGCTCGTTGTTTTGTTCCAAAAAATATTGACGAAGCGCAACCTTCTGCTCCGCCAGCATTTACGACAAGTGTTAATTCTGATATGTACAATTATGCACTTCAAGTATTTAATCAAGTAAAAAACAATACACCAGAACAAAAGAAAATTGCTTTATTTTGGGCTGATGGCGGCGGAACAGTTACGCCTCCAGGACACTCTATCGCATTGACAAGACAATTAATTGACGAAAAAGGCTTAAAATTAGACAAAGCTGTTGAGGCTTATGCAAAAGTAGGAATTGCTGTTGCTGATGCGTTCATGGCTTGCTGGAAATGCAAATACAAATACAATTTGATGCGTCCTGTGACTTACATCAAAAAAAATATTGACCCAACTTGGACACCTTTAATAGCAACACCTCCGTTTCCAGAATATACATCTGGACACGCATCACAATCAGGTGCAACGGCTTATGTTTTAAGTAGTTTATTTGGCTCAAAAACAGCTTTTACAGACAAAACACACCAAAATCGTAAGGATATTGACGGAACACCACGTAGTTTTGATAGCTTTGACGACATGGCAAAAGAAGCTGCTATCTCTCGCTTGTACGGTGGAATCCACTACGAATTTGGCAATACCGCAGGTATGTCAGCAGGTATGAAAGTGGCTCAGGCGTTGGAATCAAAAGTGAATTTCAAAAAATAATGAGTAGGTGTTAAATACATTCTGAAATTTAATACAAATGGCACAAATTAATATACGAATTAACACAATTTTTGTGAAATTCATGTATTAATCTGTGCCATTTTTGTTACAAGTACGTTTGAGCAAAATACGCTTTTATCCTGTTCATATTTTTATTTGATAAAAAAATATTTATATATTAAAAATAAAAATTATGTTTTTCTTAACTTTTTCTTGCATACAAATTAAATTTGGCGTATATTTGTCCTTGTAAAACAAATTCAGTATTTTTAAGCATTTTAAAACAGTTTTTAGCCGATGAAATTTTTTAACCATTTTCTGCCAATTGGTAGATTCAAATTTTTTTATACTATTCTTTTTTGCACACAAATTCCACTGCGTGTAATCATTTCAATCTCTCATTCATTTCTTAAAAGCTAAATTTTAGCTTTTGAATTTCGCTGTTGTTACTTTTGGTTTTCCTACTGTATTAAGTAAGTTTTAAATCGCTGACCGTTGGTATGCTTTTGTTAAAATCTTAATTCCGTTTGCCAAGTAATTTCCAAGTTTATTTCGCTACATTCGTCTTTGACGTTCTGTGGTAAGCATATTTATAGAATTTTTTTGTAAAACAACACTTTTTCATAAACACTAAACACACACTTACTCAATGAAGACACTTACGCTCCTTCTCAGCATTTTTTGCATCAACACATTGTTGGCACAAGCCAATTTTATTGAATCTTTTGACAAAGCCCTACCCGAAGAATGGCGCTTTGAAGAATGTGCTATCAACAATACCGTTTTTAGCGCAGGCAGCGGTTCTCTCGAATTTTTACAAAATGGAAGCAATGCCATTTCTCCCGTTTTTGGAAGTGCAAAAAGTTTGACCTTTCAAGTACTTGCGACGCAAACAAAAGACGGTTCAACTCTTCCACTCGACACCGAACCTGGTAAAATCCTTGACCACGATTGTTCTCTTTCCGTTTTCGTTATAGAAGGTAGTGAAATCAGTGCGGAGAATCCAGGCAAAGAAGTCTTAGTTGCCTCTATATTCAAACCCGATTGGACGGAATTTATCATTGATTTGTCTTCTTTTCAAAATTTTAGAATCAAATTTGTCTTTAATTGCGACGACAAAGAAGCAAAACACTCCTTGTATTTAGATGAATTTACATTGGAGCAATTCTCTCCGCTTCCCGTGGAATTGGTCGAGTTCAAAGCAAACAAAAATCGCCTAAGTTTTATTACAGCAAGCGAAAAAGACAATGCTTATTTTATCATTGAACGCAGTGCAGATGCTAAGAATTTTAGTGAAATAGGTAGAGTAAAAGGCAGTGGTACTACTGTATCACACAAAATCTATCAATTCATTGACCAAGAACAACTGGTCGGCGCTAATTATTATCGCTTAAAACAAGTGGATAATGATGGTCGTTTTGAGTATTCAAAAATTGTCGTTTCTTATTTGAATAAAAAAGCCATTAAAGCAAATGTCATTTCGACAGACAATAATAGCATCAAATTACGCATTATCAGTGATGAAAATACTGATGCCAACGTAAGTATTGTTGATATGAATGGCAGGATTATTCTGAATCAAAAAATCATTTTGGACAATAATGTAGAAGCTGATTTTTTACTCGGACAAAACCTTCAGTCGGGTATGTATGTTGTTCAAATCCTTACCGAAGGCAACCAACTGACAAGCAAACTATTCTATATCAATTAGTTAAGTAAGTAGTCCTAAGTCAATAAGTCGCAAGTCCTAAGTCTTTTAGCTCATTGATTTACAATATTTTACAATATTTTACAATATTTTATAGTATTTTAAAATGTCGATTATTTCAGTCGGAGTACTTATTTAGTATTTTACGAACCATTATTTTTTCATGAAGAAAAAATAATGGTTTTTTTCTTACTGTAAAATATTAAGTAGAGAAACAATTACTTATAAAAATGTTTTTTAAATCTTAAATTTTTCATATTGTAATAAAAAAAATATTAATTAGACTATTTTTGCAGCATAAAAAAATAAAAAAATAAAATGTTATGAAAAGAAGTAGATTTATTGCCCTGTCTTTTAGTCTTTTATTGACGCTGACAGCAATCGCACAATCCAAAGTAAAAGTATTCTCAAACGTCAATGTTTTGCCTTTGGACAAAAAAGAAGTTGTTAAGAATCAAACTGTTATCGTGACAGATGGCATCATTACAAGCATAAAAAGCAATGAAAAAGCAAAGGCGAAAATTCCCGCCGATGCAGAAATTATTGACGGAAAAGGCTATTTTTTAATGCCTGGATTGACCGATATGCACGCTCATTTCCCTGGTGAAAACGGCGACAAATTCGATACTGAAAAATACCTTGCCTTACAGCTATCCGCTGGCGTAACGAGTGTTCGTGCGATGCGTGACGAACCTTATTTGTTAGAACTGAGAAATAAAATTCAATCTGGAACAACACTTGGACCAAAACTCTATTTGGCAGCTGTTTTGTCTTTTAAAGATGAACCAAGCATGAACAAATTGCGTATGGAAACCTTGATTTCCGACTATAAAAAACAAGGTTACGACCAAGTAAAATACCTTTCGGGCGGTAGCGACGAGCAACTCAAAGACCTGTCAGCAGTTTGCCAAAAAGCTGCAATTCGCTTGGTGGGTCATGCGCCAAAAGGTAGTTTTGAGCAGTCTATTGGTTTGAAAATGGCTTCGGTGGAACACGTAACGCCTTTGGTTGGAGCGTACAAATTGGGTACACAGAAGTTTGAAGACATCGTACAATCGGCTATCAAAAACAAGGTTTTTATCTGCCCTACTTTGAATTGGTATTCCATTTATTACAATCAATTGACCGAAGCGGATTTGCGCAAACGGACTGGCTTAAGCTATGTGCCAAGCGATGTAATGGATATTTGGAACAAAGACTACAAAGAAAGTACAGAAGATAAAACAGCCGCTGCAAAAGCAAAAGCAGATGGAAAACTTATCATCAACAATGGCGGAAAAGCAATGATTGCTTTTGTTGCAAAAGGCGGAAGACTTCTCGTTGGTGCTGACGACGGAATGTTTATTGTTCCAGGTTTTTCGATGTTGGACGAAATGCGTAGCTTTACAAAAGCTGGCTTATCTACTTTTGAAACACTTCGTGCTGCAACTTACAATGCCGCTGAGTTTTGGGGCGAAGCAGACGAATGGGGCATTAAAAAAGGTAAAAAAGCCAATTTTATTTTGGTTGCTGCCAATCCTTTGGACAATATCGAAAACATGAGTAAAGTCGAAGGTGTTTTCATCAACAATCAATGGAAAACAAAAGCGGAATTATTGGAAAAAGCGAAATAAATTTGCAAAAACTTAAAGGTATAGGTAAAATGAGCTTTAGCTCGTTGAAAATTATACCTACTAAATATTGAAATGGAAAAATGCGTCCTGTCACGAGCTAAAGCTCATGCTACCTAAGTTTTGCATAAATTTACAGATTCTCTGTATAGAAACGGCTGGCGACCAAAAGACCAGCCGTTTCTGTGCGGAGTCTATTTGTACCCAAACTTATGCCTTGAAAATTGGCTTTTTTAGCACTTTCTACTTCTTTTTGAGAAAAATCACCTTCTGGACCAATCAAAACAAGTTGATTTACACCCTTTCCGATGGGATAAAAAGGCAATTGCTCGTCATTACAATAAGCGATATACCCTTTGTTTTTTTCATCAAAAGAAAAATTTTGCTTAATAAAAGCATCGAATTTTATTAAATCATTGATTTTGGGCAAAGTAGCTTGCAAAGATTGTTTCATGGCTGATTCTACAATTTTTTCCAAACGATCCAATCTTATTTTGTCACGCTCAGAATTTTGACAAAGTAAAAAAGTAAGCTCAGAAATACCCATTTCTGTTGATTTTTCTAAAAACCATTCTATACGGTCAATATTTTTAGTTGGAGCGATAGCAATGTGTAATTTCTGATTTTTTTCAACTTCAATACGTTGATTATCAATAGTTAATAAAATATTTTTTTTATTAATCTCTATAATTTTTCCATCATAAAAAACACCTTTTCCATCGGTAAAATGAATGGTATCGCCGATTTTTTTTCTTAAAACAATCAAATGCCGAGCCTCTTCTTCCTCGAACTTTGCGATGTTATTTTGTATCTCTTGGGTGAAAAATAAATTCATTCTTAAAACGTTTATTATATTTATTGAAAAACATTCGGCAAAGTTCTAAAAAGTTCGTTAATTTGCATTTGATTTCAAGAAAATTAATTTAAATTTTTTTATATTCTTACTTTTATATGATTAGAGTAACAATGCTCTTACTGAGCTTGACAATTTTAGTAGCGTTGCACGAATTAGGTCACTACTTGCCTGCACGATGGTTTGACACAAAAGTAAAGAAATTTTACTTGTTTTTTGACTTTTTGTTTCCGATTTCGACACTTCTACCCTATTCTTTGTTCCGAGTTATTTACGATTCACCAGCGAACAGTGTAGAGTTTTTCAAAAATAAAGCTGCAATTACGGTTTATCGGACAGGACATAGCAAAACCGAAACGGAATGGGGCATTGGTTATTTTCCTTTGGGCGGCTACGTTCAGATTGCTGGCATGGTGGACGAAAGTCAGGACAGCAGCGAGCTTGCCGCAGAACCACAACCTTGGGAATTTCGCTCTAAGAAGGCTTGGCAACGTCTAATCATTATGATAGGTGGCGTTACGGTTAATTTCGTCTTGGGTGTTTTGATTTTTTCGATGATGCTTTGGAATTTTGGCAAGGAATATTTGCCAAATCAAAATGTGAAATACGGTATTTATGCAGACAGCACGGCACAGAGTACAGGTTTCCGTACAGGTGATAAAATCGTTAGTGTTGGCGGCAAGCCTTTTGAAAAATTCAATTCGAGAAGTATCATCCGTGATGTGGTCATTAACAACGTCAATAGCGTAGAAGTTGAGCGTGAAGGAAAAAGAGAAACGGTGACCATCAACAATGATGTAGCAGCAGTTTTGGCGACACAATCAGCAAAAGACATTCAGTTTATTGCGCCTCGTGTACCTTATATTGTAGGCGAAGTTGTCAAAGGTATGGGCGGCGAAGCGGCTGGCTTACAGATTGGTGATGCCGTCGTAGGCTTGAATGGTCAGAAAATTGACTTTTACGATCAATATGCAGAATCTTGTAAAAAATTGCCAAACCAAGAAATTACTTTGAATGTTGTAAGAAATGGTCAAGAAATGACCATCAAAGGCAAAACAGACGAACAAGGAAGACTTGGTGTTAGAAATGCAGGTTTGGATAAGTTTTTTGAAACAAAACGCCAAGATTATGGCTTTTTTGAATCATTCCCAGCTGGTTTTAATGATGGTGTAGGTTTTTTAGGTGACCAACTAAAGGCTTTTGGGCAGATGTTTAAAGGTAAAATCAAAGCCTCTGAAAGTATGGGCGGCATTGGTTCTATGGCAAAAATGTTCCCTGAAACTTGGGATTGGGAAGCATTTTGGCGCATGACAGGTATTTTGTCGTTTGTATTGGCATTTATGAATCTTTTGCCTATTCCAGGTTTAGATGGCGGTTACGTTATGTTTTTACTGTGGGAAATGATTACTGGTAAAAAACCAAACGATGCTATTGTAGAAAAATTAACGTCTTTTGGCTTGATGTTGTTGATTGCGATGATGTTGTATGCCAATGGTTTAGATGTTGTGAGAGCTTGGTTTTCAAAGTAGAATAATATACACAAGATATTTTGGTTATTAGAGATTAAAGATATTGCAAACGCTTGGTGTTCAACATTTTGCGTAAATGCAAAATCCCAAAACCACTTTCCGATGTGTATATGCTTATTTTTTTAAAGCCGCAAACAGAGATTCTGTTTGCGGCTTTTTAGGTTTAGAATTTATACAAATACAGTGCATCGGACGGCTCGTATAATTTTAGGTGAGTTATATTTTGACTTAACCGCAGCCTAAAATTAAAGTTTGATAAAATTTTTATTACAAGAAAAACAACTTTAACAATGACTTTTTTTTGATATTTAATAGAAAAAACAAATATAAATTTGCATAAATACAAAATACTACATATATTTGTAATTGTAAATATATTTTATGGGAAAAAATGAATCAAACATTACACAAAATTTCATTTTTTGACTATGAAACTGCTAACAAAACGATTAGTGAACAAACTTTTCAAACAGGCAATACAAACCTGGTTTGATGAAGATTTGACATTGAAAGACCATGTAATTAGTGTATTCGCTAAGGCTGGTTTTCCTGTACAAATCAAACTAAATTATGACGATGCTAACGATGAAGGTGAAATCTATGACTCTCTTCAGCGTAATTTAGCTGCAACAGCTTAAAAACAAAATCCCGTTGGTTCGCAAACCAGCGGGATTTTTGTTTTTAGCTTTTTAGTTAAAATAAATGTATTTTAAGGAATAGTTTTTATTTTTATCGCAAAAAAGCTATATTTGCACTCTAATTTATGACATATTTATGAATAAAATACCTAAAAAATTTACAGAATTAGTTCGATTTGACTGGTTTATGAAGTACATGTTTCGGGATAAACGAAATTTTGATATATTAGAAGGTTTTTTGAGTGTACTACTTAAGGAAGATATTGTGATTTTGGAAATTTTAGAAAGTGAAGGGAATCAAGAAAACAAAAAGGACAAATTTAACCGAGTTGATATAATGGTTAAAACGCTCAATGACGAACGGATTATAATAGAAATTCAAAACAATGACGAGTTTGACTATTTACAACGGATTCTATATGGAGCTTGTAAGACGATTTCTGAAAATATGAAGAAAGGTGATTCTTATTCTAAGGTGAAAAAAGTAGTGTCCGTAAGCATTGTTTATTTTGATGCTGGTCAAGGAACGGATTATGTTTATCATGGTTTCACCGTTTTTAAAGGTGTCCACTCGCATGACGAATTACTTTTAACAGCAGAACAAAAAATCGCTTTTCAAAAACAAACTCCGACCCAATTAATGCCTGAGTATTATCTGATTCAAGCATTAAATTTTAATGATTTGGTCAATGATGGTTTAGATGAATGGATTTATTTGTTTAAAAATAGCAAAGTAGATGATAACTTTACAGCAAAAGGAATTGATAAAGCAAAAGAAAAATTAGCTATTGTAAAATTACCAAAAAAGAAACGAGAAGAATATGAACGGTATTTAAAATCTTTGCACAGTGAAGCGAGTTGGAATGAAACGCAAAAAATTAAAGCTCAAATAGAAGAAGATAGAATCAAACTAAAAATAGAAAGTGCTGAGTATCAAACTAAATTAAGCGTTGCAGAGGCGTTATTAAAAAATAATGTAGCTATTGATATTATTATCGCTTCTACACAATTAAGCCTTGATGCTGTTTTAGACTTAAAAAAGCAAATAGAAAAATAAACAAAATCCCGTTGGTTCGCAAACCAGCGGGATTTTTGTTTATTCAAAAACTCAAACAAGACATTTTACATTTTTGTAAATTTCTTTACACCAATAACTTCTTGTTCTGCATTTTTAAAATTAATAAAATAAATACCTTTTGACCAATTATTGGTTGAGAAGATGTATTTACTTTCATTTGTTGTATTTTTCTGAATCAAAACTTGACCCAAAGCATTCAAAATCACCATTTCATTTGCTTTTTCAGTCAAATCCGTCAAATCAATAGTCAATACTTCATTGACTGGATTAGGGAAAACCCTGATTTGAGCTTCGTTGAAAGCATTGTTCACGCCAACTTTATTCACATTTATTTCTGTTGAAATTGCAGAACAATTGTTTGCATTGCTCACTTTTACAGAATATTTACCAGATTTTGTAATGGTATGTTGTTGCGCTGTTGCGCCAGCAATTGCCACACCATTCAAAAACCACTGGTTGCCACTTGCTGCGCTTGATGTCAAAATATTGCCAGCCGTCGCAATTGTAGGAACAGCAGGAGCTGGATTTACCACAACTTTTGTAACTGCCGAAGATGCGCTTTCGCAAGCGTCTGCGCTTATTGCTTTCACACTATAATCACCTGCTTGAGTTACAGAAATTGACTGTGTTTTTTCGCCATTCGACCAAAGATAAGAAGCGGAAGTCGTTGCTGTGATACTTACTTTTTCGCCTTGACAAATCGTAACTGTGCCGCCTGGCGTTACTGTTGGTGTTGTTGGTGCAGCTTTTACGCTTACTGTAGAAGCTGCCGAAGCTGGACTTTCACAACCATTTGCATCTGTCACTTTTAAGGTATAAGTACCTGATTTGTCGATGGTTACGGTTTGTGTTTTTTCACCACTTGACCACAAATAAGTAAAGCCAGCTGCTGCGCTCAATGTTACTTTTCCACCTTGGCAGAAACTCAGTGCGCCACTTGCCGTCACCGTTGGTGCAGCTGGCGTGTTGTTCACTGTAATTGGCGTATCAATTACTTTTGTACAACCATTTGCAGCGGTAACAGTTACCGTATAAGTTGTTGTTGCAGAAGGCGTTACGCTTTGCGTTGCCGCTGTTGTATTGTTGTTCCAAAGGTACGTTGTGCCACCTGTTGCGGTCAAATCAACTTTTGCACCTTTACAAATAGTTTTTGTAGAAGCCACTACACTTGCGTTCAAATCGCCTACGGTGATGGTCGTCGGAATTACTTTTGTACAACCACCTGCTGACGTAATTGTTACCGTATAAGTCGTTGTTGTCGCTGGTGTTACTGTAATTTCAGCACTTGTTTTGCCATCATTCCAAAGGTAAGTACCTCCTTCTGCCTTGATAGAAACCGATTTCCCTGGACAAGTAGATGTTTGAGAAGCCGTTGCTTTCGCAGCATTTGGTGTAACAGTTACAACGACTGATTTCGTTTCTTGACAAGTTCCATTTTTTACCAAACAACTATAAGTCGTTGTTTTTGTTGGATTTACGGTCAGATTTGCAGTCGTTTCGCCAGTACTCCATTTGTAAGTATCGCCACCGCCAGCGGTAAGCGTTACAGGATTTCCTTCGCAAACTGTTTTTGCAGAAGAAATTGTAGCGTCAATCGTTCCAATATCAACTGTTACAGAATCAATTTTAGCACAATCTCCTAAGAAACCCGTTACAAAAAATGTTAATTTTTGGAATGGTGTGTAAGTGAACGAAGGATTGGTACTACCAGAATCCCAAAAATAAGAACCTGCGCCAGACGCAGTAATTGTTACGGCTTTTCCATTACAAACCGTAGTATCTTTTGTAACGACCAACTTTGGACCAGGCGTTGTCGCAATAGCGACAGGCGCAACCAAAGAGCAACCTAAGTTGTCTGTTATGGTCAAAGTATAATTACCACCAATAACATTTATCAAAGAATCATTGGTAGTTCCGTTGCTCCATTTGTAGGTGTAAAGACCACCGCCACCACCGATATAACTAACAACAACGCCATTTGCCTCATCACAAGACGCATCATTTACAATGATATTTTTGACCAAACCACTTGCAGGTTGAAGGATTTTAGTTACTCTTTTCACAGTTGCACCATCTGCTCCTGTTACAGTTACGGTGTAAGTCCCAGCTTTTAGGTTTTTAGGATTGCTGCCCGTTACACCAGCTTTATCCCAAGCATAAGTAAAAGGAGCTACACCGCCAAACGTAGTTAATTTTATTTCACCAGAAGCTGTATTGTAGCAAGTAATGTCTTTTTTCAAAGAACCTGTTGCGAATTGTGGCTGAAAAATGATACCATAATCTTCGACTTGACCAATATTTGTCAAATCGCTATGGCAAGGTAGGTTGCTGATACTGTTTTTTAAAGACATAATTCTACAACGAACAATTCTATTCAAAACGACATTTCCAGGGACATTGATGGTTAGTTTTGGTTCTAAATCCGAAGTTATCAAACCGCAACGCTTGTTGGCAGTGAAAGCAATTTCTTCATCGCTGTCTAAAAAATCACCATCATTGTTGTAATCAATCCATATACGGAAAGTTTCAAAAATTTTTGTTTCACAATCTCCAATTGCCAAATCTATATCATACGTTGCATTAGGACTCAACGAAGCCACTCGGCTACAAGTGTAATCCATGTATTTATTGCCATCGAACTTTGCGCTACCAGAATTACTAACCATATTTCCTAATTTTACATAGGTAATGCCTGACTCATCATTGGAAGTACCTGACGTTTTGCAAAAATTGGTTTTGATGGTATCTATAAAAATCAATTGTTTTCTTTCTTTTGTTGTAGAACCCGCCGCATTTGTTGCAATTAGTTTTACATCAAAAGCACCAGCGTTTGTATACGTAACGATTGGTTTTTTTAAAGTAGAAGTAGCAGGTGTACCACCTTGGAATGTCCATGCGTAAGTTGCTGGGTCATTTTCACTGATGTCTGCAAACTGTACCGTTTTACCAACACAAGTAGCAGAAGGTTCCCATTTAAAATCCGTTACAGGCGGTGTATTGGGAGGCGGACAAATAGAAAAACAGTTGTTAGAACTTGCTAACGTTTGGTTCACATAGCCATTTAATTGAGAAACAGACTGCGTTGACCAAGCTGTAGCAGCACTTACGACGGGTGCCATAATTTTAGGATCGCCAGCATTGTCATGCGTCATGCTAAAGTTGTGACCTGTTTCGTGTGCAACCACCACACGCATATAATCCGCATTGGTAGAAAAATCTTCAATGATTTGGTAACGAGCATTGGTACAAACAGCCCCTACGGAAGCATAACCAATTACACCATTGCCACCACCACTCGTAATGTCACGAGAAGTATAAAATTGTCCTATGTCATAATCAACATCATTGCCAAAACCGTTGCTATTGCCGTATTGGGTAAAAGTTTGGATGATAGCATCAGCGTCTGTTGAAGAACTGACATTCAGACAGTTAGAGCAAGTCGAAACTTTTTGAATCTCTACTTTGAATTTGTAATCAAATGCAAAAGTCCCAAAATAATTGACCGCAGCACTGTTCAAAACCGACAAAGTACGTGCTTCTACTTGCGTAATACTATTGCTGTATTTGGCATACATAAGGTGGTCAGAGGCAATCGCCCATTGTACACGGTAGCAAGTCGGTGCTGCACGTTCTTCATTTTCAGCAACTTGTTGCATTGCTTGTTGCGTTTCAGTATGCGCACAAGAGAATCCTTTTTTACCAATATAATCCGTATTTTTGTACATGACAAAAAGTCCTGCTGCGCTTGGATTAAAACGCTCCGCTGGCTCGATGTAATAATTCACACCGTTTCTTTCAATCATTAAAGAAAAAAACTCATCGCTCACCGTGATGGCAACGTTTGCTTTTGGATCATTTAAAACTTTACCTTGGTAAGTTTTGAGCTTTGACTCTACTTCTCTTTCTCCATTTTGATCCATTGCAATCAATTTGTAAGTAGGAGAACAAAGTTGATAATCCGCCCAAGAAAGGGTAATTTTTTCTCCGTCTAACATTACATCAGTATAACCAATGTTGCCCTGACGGGTAAAATCATCATAAACTTTTTTTGTATTGAGTGAAAAAAGCTCGTAGTTGCTAAAATTATCGTTCAACTCTTGGAGTTTTACCGAAATCTGTGCTTGGCTTTGAATTAAAAAATTGCCTTGACTCTGCGCTTGGGCAAAAACAAGAAACATAAAAGCAAATGCCAATGAGGATATAATTCGTTTCATAGCAAAAAAGATATTTTATTAAATTGTTGGTGAAAAAATACAGTTATAATACTGAAAACAAAAGTAAGAAAAATATTTTGCTCAAAAAAATATATAAGAGAATTTTATATAAAATAAATGAAACGAGGTTAAAATTGAAAAAATAGCTATCTTCACCGCATGAAAAATGGCGTTAGGTTTCCCAGATGGTGATACCTTGGGTCACAATGACGTTATGGTGCAAGGTAAAACGTTATGGTGTCACGTAGAGAAAAGGCACGCCTTTTCTCGCACTACGCAAGGCATACTAAACACGAGAAAAGGCGTGCCTTTTCTCTACGTGTGTTCTTGTTGGAGAATAGGAATGCCCGTGGGATACCTTTGTGACAAACCCAACCAAGCGAGATGGAGTAGTTTTGTGTTTTGATAGCGGCATTACATAGAGCCAGCCAGTATTCAATATTATAGGAAATTTATATAAAATAAAAATGAAGAATAAAATAATTCTATTTTTAGTTCAAACAATCAAATTATTATTAATTAATTTTTTGTTGTTTTTAGCTACAATAATTCTGTCTGTACTAACAGATTATGTTTATATATGTATTGACAATATGGATAGGTATGGTAAATCAGCAGCGATGTATTTGGGAATTATTGGTGTCTTTATTTGTTTTCCAGTATCTTTTCTAATATCATTATTTCTTAATTTTATTTGGAATGACAAACTATCATATATTTTTTTATTGATATTTTGGCTAATTTTTTCAATTTTGTATATAGAATGCACTCAACACGAGATAACTACATTAACAAAATCATTAAATATATTAATTTCAATACTTTATTTCGCATTAATACATATTTTTACAAATAAAATTTTATTTTTTAATAAAAAAAATAATGTGATGTAGCCCCGCTAATGACACCTTCGGTCACAATAAAATTCTTTGTATGAATGTTTTTACCACCGCCTGTTGCGGCACAAGATAGCGAAGCAGAACAAATCTATATGTAGAGAAAAGGCATGCCTTTTCTCGCACTACGCAAGGCACACTAAACACGAGAAAAGGCACGCCTTTTCTCTACGTGTGTTCTTGTTGGAGACGGAGTAACGTATCGAACAATCAAAACGATGTCTTACATTCTCTCTTGAAGGTCTTACTTTTAGAAAA
>JAYWHK010000245.1:0-21293 GCA_043777755.1 Saprospiraceae bacterium | reverse complement strand
TTCTCAAAAGGAAAAGCTATATAATTTTATGCTTATTAATTAGATAAACAAGCCTGATATATCCTCCAAAAATCTGAAAAACTGGAACATCGAGTATTTACTATAAATCTCACAAATAGCAGCTACTTCATGTCAAAATAGCTAACACGGTTGGGTTTTATGAGTATAGCTAATCATATTCCGTTTCCCCAAATATGTCACGCACTCAAATGATTTTAATGTTAGAACGTAGAGAAAAGGCACGCCTTTTCTCGCCCTACGGAATCCATGTTTTTCGAGAAAAGGCGTGCCTTTTCTCTACGTAATGTTTATTGAATTTCCATAAAAACCCTAAAACCAATTGCTGGCGAAGGTTTTTCATAGTTTTTTACCGATTGAATTGTACAATTTTCAGGAATATCTTCCCAGCTTCCGCCTTTTGCTTTGCCTTTTTCGGAAATCATTTCGGCGATGTTGCCCGAAGTATTATAGATACCTATACTATTTGGATAATAATAGTCTGTTTGAACAGGGAAATGCGCACCATCTTTTGCATCGCCCGAACTACACTTGGCGCAAGGATATTTTTCGCTATAAATATTATAATTGTTCAAATAACAACCTTTTTCATTCTGAAAATGATTAGATGTTGGATACTTCATTGGCATTAAGTTATTGCCATGTGCCGCTTTTTCCCATTCTTGTTCACTCGGAAGCCTGAATACAACTTTATTGAATTTCTTTTTTGTGTTACTATTGTTGTTATAGGATTTTGTAATCCATTCGCAATATAAAACTGCTGCTTCGTAAGTAATATTTTGAATAGGGCATTTGTCGTCCTCTGGTTTTCCGTAAGGAAAAATGAGCGCATCTGAAAGCATTTTATGCTTCGGCTCTAACAAATTTCTCCAATCTACTTTTTCACTTTTACAAATATTTATCTTATCGAATTCCTTATGATTTAATAAATCTTGCAAAAAAAGATTGTACGAAGCGTTGGTTGTTTCGACTTCTGAAACATATAGTTTTTCAGCTAATTTGACCATGCCTTTTTCAAGATTTTTATAAGGAATAATAGAGCTAAACGATTCGTTTTCAGCATTTTGTGACTCACCTAATAACGATAATAGTATTTTTTCGTTTCCAGTTTGTGTAGCGACACTTTCCAAAATAAATCTCATATTTTCGGCTTTACTGTTGCTTTTTTCGCTTTTGTAATGGCGATACAAAACTGAAAGCGGCACTAAATAAACACTTTTAGAAATCAATGCTGGTTTGTTTGTTTCTTCAAAATTTACCTTCAAATAATCTAATAAAAAATTTTGCTCCACATTGTTTTTTAAGGTAGTGGTGTTGTCAAAAGGAGTTTCACTCAATTTGAAAGCCAAACCAGTCAAATAGCTTTTTGACTTTAGCTTTTCTTTGGTGTTTTGGTCAATAGAAAGCGTAACGTAAGTATTTTTTTTGCTAAAAAAATCAAAATTAGCATTTTTTGATTCTTCCAAAGTTGAAATAATTACATTTTGATTCAATTTTTGATTTGATTGTACATATTTCAAAATATTTAGCTCGTTTTCATTGGAGATAATCAATGTAGCATCATCTTCAAGCGAAATTAGTGTATTGTATGCCCAGTACAAATCGCTTTGAGCATAAGGCGCAACTTCTAAGAATGAATCGTAGTTTTTTGGTGCGCTATCACCTTGTGTGAAGGCGAAAAAAGGAAAAAATAGAATAAGAAAAGACCTTTTCCAACCTTTTCTGAGGAGAGGTTTATTGATTTGTGGTATAAATAGTAAGGTATTCATTGTGAGTTTTTTTTTGATTTAGTAAAAATATTTGTCTAAAATGATCATTTCCTTACAGTACACAGGAGTTTGAAAAACGTTCAATTTTGTAAGAGATTTGATTTACCGTTTAGAAAAAAGGGGACTAAATTATAAAAATAGATAACAACTGCTTACATTTGTGTTAAAAAATAGTAACTATTTACCACTTTTGCATTTTTTTACCACAGAGAAACGGAGAACACTGAGTTTGACAAAAAACATTAGCCTTCGGCTAATTTTTTTTGCATCCGTGACCTACGTTTCTCCGTGGTAAAAATAAAAATCTTCGATTTTTTCGACGCTAAACAGTTACACACAGTTATCTCTACGCTGACTTATAGCCAATATAGCCAACGCTTAAATCATTCAATAAGTATTGGGGCTAAATTAATTAGTATTATTTTTTTCAGTCGATTGCTCAAAAAGTTATAAATAACTTCCTTGTAGTCAGTTATTTATAACTTTTTTCTCAACGACAAAATAATACTAATTAATTTTGAACGCCCGCTTACATCGTCACTTTTCACATTGCAAAATAATCGGAGGCAATTCCAATCTATTGCTCTCATTGCCAGCACGGTCTTTGATAAAAAGTTTGTAGCGCAAGGTATCTGTCAGATAAGTCGTGCTTGGCGTGCAAGGAATCGAACCGTCAGGAAATTTGCAACAGGTGGTAAAATACCGCAAAGTCATTTCTCCATTGATGCCGTTACCCGTACCTTGTGGCGCAACATAAGGCACTTTGTAGTTTTCAACTACGGTCTGGCTACGGGTGTCAAAAATAAAAACATCGGCGGCTTTGCCATCTATTTCATCGCCCAAATCGCCGTCACCGTCTGTAAAACCTACTAAAATATCAATGTAATCTGAACTACGATTCAAGTTCTGTTTCATCGTATTTTTTGAATAGGAAATAAAACTCAAAACGGGCTGAACAGGATATTCTGGCGCACTAACACAAGAAACCCAAGTGCTTACACTAATGGCAACAAAAACAAATAACAACACAATTATTTTCCACAAATAAAATTTTTTACTTTTCATAAAGCACTGATTTTTTGTCAATTGAATAAATTAATTTTTTTTAATACAATATATAATAAGCATTTCTAAAAAAATTGCTAATATTGCAGCTGAATCAATAATAATGTACGAAGATAGAAGAAAAACGCTTATTGATGCCACTTTTGATATACAAAATCAGGACTTTAACGAAGTGGCACTTTCCCTTTTTGCATTTCAGTACGAATATAATGCAATTTACAGGAATTTTGTTGATTTTTTAAAAATTAATATAAAAAAAATAGACCATTTTGAAAAAATACCTTGTTTGCCTATACAGTTTTTTAAGCAATATGACATTAAAACTGGCATTTGGGAACAAGAAGATATTTTTACAAGTAGCGGAACAACAGGACAAATTACATCAAAACACTATGTAAAATCAGTCAAAAACTACATTGAAAATACTAAAATTGGTTTTGAAAAATTTTATAATCCAATAGAAAACTATTGTGTACTGGCGTTGTTGCCTTCCTATTTGGAGCGCAGTGGCTCGTCGTTGGTAGTCATGGCAGAGGAATTTATCCGTTGCTCAAAACACCCAAACAGTGGTTTTTTTCTTTATGATTATAAAAAAATAATGACACAACTCGTTGAAAATCAACGTACTAAAACGCCAACACTTCTTTTGGGCGTTACGTTTGCGTTGATGGATTTGGCGGAAACATTCAAAGCGGATTTGAGTGACATCATCATTATGGAAACGGGTGGCATGAAAGGTCGCCGTAAGGAAATTACACGAGAAGAATTTCATAAGGTTTTAATAAAAAGTTTTAATGTACAAAATATTCATTCTGAATATGGTATGACGGAACTTTGTTCGCAAGGCTACTCAAAAGGGAAAGGTGTTTTTGAAACTTGCGACACGCTAAAAATTTTAATCAAAGAAATAAATGACCCTTTTACGCCACAATCTTTTGGCAAAAATGGCGTTGTTAATGTCATTGATTTGGCAAATATTGACTCTTGCGCCTTCATCGCTACAGAAGATTTGGGTGTTTTTTACGAAAATAATACTTTTGAAATCAAAGGCAGACTCGACAATAGCGAAATGAGAGGCTGTAATTTGATGGTGGAATGAATAGAGTGTTAAATTGTTAGAATGTTAAATTGTTCTAACTCCTATGGCAAACTCTTGGAAACATACATTTGTAACACTTCTAACAATCCAACATTTTAACAATCCAACATTCTAACATTTTTAAATATATGAATTCAAATTTCTCCATTTACTATTGTACTGACAATCAAGATATTGTAAATAAATTTACACAAGATTTTGGAACAGTTGGCGCAAAATTCCAGTTGTTTGATGCCAACGGTGCTAATGCCATTGAGCAAGCGACAGCGATTAACGTACCTATTTTAGCATTTATTTCTGACAATTTTTTAAAAGATGAGAATTGCATGAAAGATATTTTGCCTACGTTTGCTGAGTTGGTGCGCAACAATCGGATTGTCGTGTTAGTAACAACGGGAAAAACAGTCAGTGAAGATGGCTCGGTGCGTATCATTCCAACGCAATTTGAGCGTGTGAGTAGCGTTATCCAATACATGAATTATTGGCAAGACCAATATTTGGAATCTCGTCGTATGCACAATAATGGAGCTTTAAGTGCGGAAAGATTAAACGGAATTAGGGAAATTTCGCAGCAAATTGGCGATTTTATTCGCTCTCTGCGTGATGCGAATTATCATTATTTTGAAAATGTAGTGGCGAAAAATTATTTGCTTTTTTCGCAAATGACTGGGCTTCCTCAACCTTCAGAAGTAAGTGATTATGCCGCTGTTGAAACAACAATAAGTCTTCAAAAAGTGGCAATCGCTCCTACTTTCACAGAAGAAATACCCGTCGAAATAGTGATTCCAACAGTGCAAAACATCGTAGAAAACACACTAATTTCAACGCCAGCAGAAGTAGAAATTGTTAAAGAAATTATCGAAGAAAAAACAGTAGAAATTCCTGACAATCAAATAGTTAATAACATCAATAAGCAAGGAGAAGACGATGAATTAGAAGCCATCATTGAGCAAATGCCTGGCATGGATTTGTTGAGAGATAGACCAGCCTTGAACGATGTTTCTCTTCATGTTCCTCAAATTGATGAAGATGATTTTTTTGATGAAAAACCTAAAACTTCAAGCGGTTCTAATGTCAATCAAATCATTGATGAAGTGATGCGTGAAGAAGATGAAGAAGAGGAAACGAGCCATTTTGAAAGCAATAATAATGGAAAAACAAGCCTTCAAGATATTTTTAAAAATGATGATGATGATGACGACGATGACGACGAGTTTGATTTTAATGAAATCTTGAATAAACCAGAAAGCAATGCTATAGAAAATGATGACGACGACGATGACGATTATGAATTTGAAACAATTCCTTCTTCTGCCAACTTACCAGAAGCTGAAATGCCGCAAATGACTGAAAATCAAAACAGCGTAGAAATCATTGACCACGAAGATGACCATGAGGAGATAGAAGAAGATGATGATGAAAAAGATGATGAAATAGAAAATACGGAAGCCATTAAAGAAAATATATCAGTAATCGAAGATACCGAATCTGCGGAAGAAAACGCTGATAATGAGCAAATTACAGAAGAAGAAAATGCTACTTTGGAAATTATGAAAACCGAAGTGGAAGCCCAGCCAGACAACCTTCGTCTTCGCTTGCGCTATGCGGTAGCGTTGGCGCAATTGCAAAACAATTGGCAAGCAGCAACCAAACAAACGACTTTTGTTTTAGAAAAAGACCCGAACAATCCTGATGCAAATTATCTTTTGGGTGAAATGGCAGAAGTCAATAACGATACTTTCTTAGCGCAAACTTATTATGAAAAAGTAGCCAATGTAAGTCCTTATTATCCAAGTATTTATGTAAAAATCGCAACATTAAGTGCTGCAAATTTTCCAGAGCAAACGAAACAAACTAAGAAATATTTTAAGAAAGCAATCGAAGCTGACGAAGCAAACACTACCCTACTCTATTCTTATGCAACTTATTTGAATGAAAAAGGTGAAAATGCTGAAAAAGCTATCAAATATTTTCAGAAAACATTGAAATTAGAGCCTGACCATTCGTTTGCTAACTATGATTTGGCATTGATTTATTACGGTTTGGGAGATAGATATGCGGCTCAGAATTTTTACGAAAAAGCAATCGTTAATAATCCTGAATTTAAAACAGCTGCCAACGATGAAGTGTTCAAAATCACACCGATTTTGAGTGAAGAACGTGCGCAAGAAGCGATTTTAGCAGGTGCAGAACTCGACCAAGAAGTGGTGTCTTTCAATAATTTAGTGGATAGCGTTCCTGATTCGCCCTTGACAAACATCGAAAAACCTACTTTTGCAGAGGAGATTTCAGATGCTGTGGCGCATACAGAACCTATCGAATTGACCAAACCAGTACCGCCCAAAACATCGCCAAATCCTAATGCAAAAATTGTGTTGATTACAGGTGCTACCTCAGGAATTGGTCGTGCAACAGCTGAAATTTTAGCAAAAGATGGTTATAATTTAATTTTGACAGGTCGTCGAGAAGAGCGTCTTTTGGAAATGACAGCGCATTTCAATACGGCTTATTCAGGAACTTCAAAGGCACTTGTTTTTGATGTTCAAAACCTCAACGAAGTAGAAAATGCGGTACAATCGCTTGACAATGAATGGATTAACGTTAATATTTTACTGAACAATGCTGGACTTGGTTTGGGACTTTCTCCGATTCACGAAGGCGATATTCGTCAATGGGACACCATGATTGACACCAACATCAAAGGACTTTTGTATATGACTCGTCTGATTGCCCCAAAAATGGTAGAAAACAGGTCTGGTCACATCATCAATATTTGTTCGACGGCAGGCAAAGAAGCCTATCCGAATGGCAACGTTTATTGCGCTACAAAATTTGCCGTTGATGCCTTGACAAAATCAATGCGTATTGACTTGCATCAACACAATATTCGGGTAAGTCAGGTTGCCCCTGGCGCAGTCGAAGAAACAGAATTTTCTTTGGTTCGCTTTGAAGGCGATGCAGCTCGTGCAGAAAAAGTCTATCAAGATTTTCAAGCCTTGCGTGCTTCTGATGTTGCGGAAGTGCTACATTTTATCATCAGCCGTCCAGCACACGTCAATATTCAAGACGTTTTGTTGATGGGAACACAGCAGGCAAGCGCAAGTATTATTGATAGGAGTGGAAGGTAATCCTATCT
Source organism: Saprospiraceae bacterium (assembly GCA_043777755.1). Classification (GTDB taxonomy): domain Bacteria; phylum Bacteroidota; class Bacteroidia; order Chitinophagales; family Saprospiraceae; genus CANHEE01. The sequence goes on along the minus strand of JAYWHK010000245.1, from coordinate 14,206 downwards.
TGAAGAAAAGATTTTTTGTGCAGGAGATAAAGAATAGAGTAAATTTCAAGATTTTAGTCTAAAATCAGCTCTATTCAATTTTGAAAAAATTAAAAAATAGTTGTATCTTTGTTGAAAATCGAATCATAAAATGACAGCAAAAGCATTAGAAATTAGAAAAAATAAACTTTTATCGAAAATAGCTCTTTCTGAAAGCGAAGGGGTAATTGCTCAAATTGAAGAAATTTTAGCAAAAGAAGCTGGTGTAGATAATAGATTACAACTTATTATTAACAAGGGAATTCAAAAATCCATTTCTCTTGAACAAATGAAACTTGCCCAAAATTATAAAGGTACAAGTTATGCAAAAATAAAAGGAATCACAGAGGCTATGGATATTCGAGAACCCATAGAAGAACTAATTGCCATGATTTAAGTATGAGGTATTTTTTTGACACCAATATAGTACTGTACTTTATGCGAAATGCTGTGCTTGCGCAACAAATTGAGCAAAAATTACACCCTTTTTCGCCTACTAATGATGCAATTATTTCTGTTGTTAGTATTGGAGAGCTATATTCTATTGCGTTAAGAAATAAATGGGGAGAAAAAAAATTGAGTCTATTAGAACAGTTTTTAGAACAATTTGTAATTGCAGACATTAATATTGAAGAAATTATTGAAAATTACGCCTATTTAGATACCTATAGTCAAGGTAAAATAGAAGGTGAGCCAACAGGATACACTGCTCGTAATATGGGAAAAAATGATTTGTGGATTGCAGCAACCTGCCTCTATCTCAATGCTATTTTACTTACAACAGATAAAGATTTTTCACACCTTCAAAACAAAATAATTGTCCAAGAGTTTGAAGATTGAAGAAACCGAAAACCAATCGTCAAGATTTACAATAATCTTTTAGCCATTCATAAAAAAGGTCGATGTTTGAAACATCGACCTTTTTTATGAATGGCTAATCTTAAACTCCAATGTTGTTAGATTTCCTTCCAAATGAGCGTAATCTTCACCATCTTTCCAAAGAATATTGATTTCATTTTCGTTTTTTTCTAAAAATTCAACTTTTCCTAAAAATGCTTTTGATGTATTTCTTAGGCGAATCATGTCAAGTTGTTTCAAAACAAGTTCTGTTTTCAAGCCTTTTTCAATACTTTCTAAACTCAGCGTCGTTCTATTGATTTCCTTGTGTCCATCTGCGCCAGCTTTCTCCACTGCTTCATAATCATTTTTTCCTGCAAAAATATCCAAATACCAAATTTGAGGAATCCCAGGCATAAACAATTGAATGGCTCTTGCAAACAACATTTTTTGTTCATTTTCGCCCAAAGCACTAAAATAAGTGGCATTGACTTGATAGTAAGAGATTTTTTTCCCGTCTGCACCATACAGGTTTTTGACTCGTCCGCCACGTTCCAAAATAACACGCATCAAATCGTCAATTTCGCTATCATCTAACAAACCTTTTTGATAAACGCCATTGACTTCTTTACCTTTTAAATCCAAAACAGGAATCCCATCGTGACAACCCAACATATTGACGGTCTTAAAATCTTTTTCGATGATTTCCTTTGCCCAAGTGAGCAATGCTTTGTTTGAGCCTTTTTCAAGTGCATGAAGCGTCAGTCCAGGCAAGAAAAAATCATAAATAACGTAACCTTCAGCCGCCACTTCATCGTGCAAATGAAGCCCATATTCCGCATGAATTTCAGGGAGCAACAATAAATTATTGCGCTTTGCGATGTCATTTACTCGAGCCAAATAATCCCAAGTACCAGGTTTATTGAAAAAATTACTTTCACCAACAGCTTTGTGAAGGTACGCAAAAGCATCAAGTCTGACGATTTGACCACCATAATTCGCCAATTTTGCCAATACATCTTCATAATATTTCCAAACTTCGGGTGATTTGGCATTGACATCCATTTGTCCTAAATACGTTTTTTTACCATCTTCGATGCTTATTTTCTGATAAAAAGTATTCCAATATGGGCGTTCTGAGCCATCAGGAAACAATACTTTCAGAATCGGCAAACCAGATTTTCGCATAAAAAGCTGGTCTAACAAATCTTTTCGAGGAATAAGGATACCTTCGTCGTTGAATTCGCCATTTCCTTCCCAAAACTCATTCCAGTTGATAAAAAAATCTTTGAATTTAGACTGTTCGCCATTTTGAATCAAATCCTTAAATTGAGGAGAAGCCACCGACAAGTGATTTAGCACAATATCAAACTTCAACATAATATTCAAATCTTGAAGTGCTGCCAAATCTTGTTCTGCCACCAATTCCTCATTAATATTATAGTCGATTATGGAAAAACCTCTATCCAAATCACTGTTGAAAAAGGTCGGTAAAACGTAAAAAAGAGAAAATACATCTTTAAATTCGGGCATTTTCAACATCGTAACGATGTCATTTAGCTTTATTTCGATGCTATCAGGATAAGCATTCAACATAACGCCACCGCAATTGCCATAGAATTTTCTTGTGCTAATATCGTCATTTTCTTTGTCAATTTTTAAAAATAGCGGCAAAAGTAATGATGCTTTAGGAGAAATAAAAAAATATTTACCCAAAACTAAGAATTATAATAATTAATAGTAGCGAAAAAAGAAATAAGAGAGTATTTAATCCGACAAAATAAGCAAGAGCCGCTATTTTCCCTTCAAACTGTCCTTTGTAGGTCAATACTTCTATTAAGCCCCAAATGGAACTAACGCCTAACAATAAAAAACCAATAGAGCCAAAACCGTCAAGTCCCGTCGAAACAAGCACTAACAAAATACAGAGCAAACTAACACCCAAAAGTGTCCAAATACGGTTTTGTTTGGCTTTATTTTCATCTTTTTTAATGCGTTCAATACGTTCAGCTCTTTTTTCTTTTTGAATATCTTTTGCAGCAATATCTAACGTTTTGATAGTATCAATTTTTTCTTGCAAAACAAAATAAGAAGTAGTATCTGACAAATTATCACATTTTTTGAAATAAACCTTTTCACTTGTTTTTTTAGTGATTTTAGCCATGATACGAGTACCACTTTTAAGGTTAATTTCTACACAAGTATCTGATAATGAGCTTGGTATCGCCGACATCAAAAATGCTTTTGCATCAAAATTTAGCAACAACATTGCAATAAAAAAGAATAATTTTTGATTTAACATGGTAATTGATTTTTTAGATTAAAAAATGAAAAACAAAGATAAAAATACCTTTTAACTTTTTGTAAAAAAAAAGCAAATAATAATTGCTAACTTTGTGGATAAGCAGGCGTATAAAAATATACGTGGTTATTTTGTCGTTGAGAAAAAAGCGATAAATAGCTGACTATAAGGAAGTTATTTATCACTTTTTGAGCAATCGACTGAAAAAAATAACCCCGTTTATTTTAGCCCAACTACTTAAGAATCAAAACAAAAACTTATGCATATTTTAGACTGGGCAGTTCTCCTTAGCACCATTATTTTCATCGTCGGCTACGGCTTATGGAAAACGAGGAGTACGCAATCCTTAGAAGGTTATCTTTTGGGCGATCGTGACCTCAAATGGTGGACAATTGGCTTGTCTATTATGGCAACACAGGCAAGTGGCATTACATTTTTATCCACACCTGGGCAGGCTTATGAAAGTGGTTTGGGTTTTATCCAATTTTATTTTGGGTTGCCTGTAGCAATGATTATTTTGTCTGTTTTTTTCTTACCAATTTTCTACAACCTCAAAGTTTTTACAGCTTACGAATACCTCGAACAACGTTTTGATTTGCGCACTCGAACCTTGACCGCAAGTCTTTTTTTACTACAAAGAGGACTTGCCGTAGGCATTACGATTTATGCACCTTCCATCATTATGTCAAAAATCTTGGACATCAACCTCGCTTTGACAACTTTACTGATGGGGACTATTTGCATTGTTTATACCGTTATTGGCGGAACGAAAGCGGTCAGCGAAACGCAACAGCAACAAATGGCAATTATTTTGATAGGGCTTTTTGTGGCGTTATTTACGGTGATTTTTAAGTTGCCGCCAGAAGTTTCTTTTGCAGATTCAGTCAAAATTGCTGGTCAATTGGGTAAAATGAACATCGTTGACTTTAGTTTTAATCCCGAAAGACGTTATAATTTTTGGACAGGAATGTTGGGCGGAACATTTTTATTTTTGTCTTATTTTGGAACAGACCAATCACAAGTACAGCGTTACCTTTCTGGTAAAACACTGACAGAGAGTCGTTTAGGTCTGTTATTCAACGGTATTTTAAAGATTCCGATGCAATTCACTGTTTTGTTTGTCGGCATGATGGTTTTTGTTTTTTACCAATTCAACCTTTCTCCGATTCACTTCAACAGCAGCAATTTGGCAGCACTTAAAAATAGTTCATACTCTGAAAAATTAGTAGATTTAGAAGCGCAACAAAAAACAGTTTTTGAGCAAAAAAAAGTAGCGATTTACGATATGGTCAATGCCAATCATAGCGAAAATAACGAAGCATTGAACATGGCGCAACAAAAAGTTGAACATTTTATAGAAGAAGATAAAAAAATTCGCAACGAGGTAGCAACACTTATCAAAACCAACGCACCAAACGCCGAAACAAAAGATACCGACTACATTTTCATTACGTTTGTCATGAATCATTTGCCGATTGGGATTATTGGTTTGTTGATTGCAGTGATTTTTGCAGCAGCGATGTCTTCTATTTCTGCCGAAATAAATGCGTTGGCAACTACTACGATTATTGATGTTTATCGTCGGTCTTGGGTAAAAAATGCGAGCGATGCGCATTATTTCAAGGCATCAATGGGATTTACCGTGCTTTGGGGCATTTTAGCATTGGCATTTGCTGCGTTGGCATCTCTTTTTGACAACCTGATTCAAGCGATTAACATCGTCGGTTCTATTTTTTACGGTGTCATATTGGGTATATTTTTGGTTGCTTTTTTCTTCAAAAAAATAAAAGGTTCTGCCGTTTTTAGCGCAGCTATTTTATCAGAATTGATGGTCATAGCTTTGTTTTTTGCAGATAAATATCATTTTCAAGGCATCAGCATTGCTTATTTGTGGTTGAATTTGATAGGACCAATTTTGGTAATAGGATTTAGTTTTTTATTACAAAATAGTGTTTTTAGAGAGAAATAAATTACCTTTGCGCCATGCAATTAAGTGAACTTATACTTTTTCAGAACAACCAGTTTGTCATAGCGAACAAACCTGCGGGCGTACCAATGCAGCCCGACAAAACGGGCGATAAATCTTTGATGGATTTGCTCGAAATTTACTGTAAATCAGATGTGTTTGTAGTGCATCGTCTTGACCGACCTGTAAGTGGAGTGGTCGTTTTGGCTAAAAATAAAAAAGCCGCTGCCAATTTGAGTAAGCAATTTCAAGGAAAAACGGTAACAAAAAATTACCTCGCTGTCGTAAAAGAAGCTCCAAAAGAAAAAGAAGGGATGCTCACACATTACCTCAAAAAAGTAGGAAAACAAGAAAAAACCTTCAACGAACCTACCGAAGGTGCGCAAGAAGCTATTCTTTCTTATAAAACATTGACCGCTTCTGACAACTACCTGTTGCTGGAAATAACGCCAGCAACAGGTCGTTTCCATCAGATTCGAGCGCAATTGTCCGCCATAGGAAGTCCTATCAAAGGCGATGTAAAATATGGTTTTCGACGTGGCAATGAAGATCGTTCTATACATTTACACGCTTGGAAATTGACTTTTAATCACCCTGTTTCCAACCAAACGCTAAGTTACGAAGCACCAATTCCTGTGGATAACCTTTGGAATACCTTGTGTGAAGGGATATAAATTATTCTAAACAACAATTTTCATTATTTGTGTAAAAAAAAAGCATTAAGTTATTGACAAATAAATAAAATTAACGTACATTTGCGTTAAAATTACACAATGAGTAAAAATAAAAGTGATATTCACGATTTTGAGAAAGCATCAATCACAGTAGATTGTGTTGTTTTTGGTTATGATTTGAAAAAATTAAACATTTTATCAGTCAATCGCAAGAAAAAACCTTTTAAAAACACATGGGCTTTGCCAGGCGGTTTTTTAGATGTAAAAGAAAGTTTTGAGCAATGCGCTGAACGTATTTTAGCAACAAAAACTGGTATGGTTAATCTATTCATGGAGCAACTTTATACTTTTGGTAAAGTAAGTCGTGATGAACGAGGTCGAGTGATTTCTGTGGCGTATTTTTCCTTGGTTAATCCACATAAGTATCAGATTATCAATGGTTTTATGAACAACGAAACACAATGGTTTCCTTACGACGAATTGCCCGAATTGGCTTTTGATCATGCCGAAATTGTCAAAATTGCTCACGAGCGTTTGCAAAATAAAGTCCGTTATCAGCCCATTGGTTTTGAGCTACTGGACAAAGAATTTACTTTGCCCGAATTGCAACGTCTTTATGAAACCATCTTAGGAAAAACAATTGACCGTCGTAATTTTCGTAAAAAAATGCTCGAACTTGGCATCATCAAAGCAACTGGCGAACGCAAATCTGGTACGCCAAGCCGTCAGCCCGATATTTATCAATTTGATAAAGCGAGGTATGATGAATTGCTGAAAGAAGGAATGGACGTAGCATTAGATTTTAAAGACGTTGGAAAAGATTAGGTTTTTAAAAAAATATAGCTTATTTTTGTGTAATTATTATCATAAAATTTTAAATAAAATGGAAGCACACACATTATCATTGCCATTTAGTAATTTACAATTAGAGTTACTTAAAATCTATACTCGTAATGTTGAAGAAGAAGATTTACTTGCAATTAAGGACTTTTTATCACAATATTTTGCTAAGAAAGCAACTGAGTTAGCAAATAGAGATTGGGATGAAAAAGGACTAACTGCTGAAATGATACTAAATTCCCATTACAGGACACCATACCATAAAAAATAATATGCAACGATTTGTTTTAGATACAAATGTTCTGATTGCTTCTATATCTAATCGTTCTCCACATCACTGGATATGGCAAAGTCTGACTCAGAAAAAGGACTTTTATATTTGTGTTACTACGGAAATATTAGAAGAGTATGAAGAAGTTTTACAGCGGTTTTATGCACCAGATACTGTAACAAACATCATGGAAACACTTGAAAATTTGCCTAACATTGTATATATCACTCGTTTCTACCGCTGGTATTTTATAGTGGCAGACCCTGATGACGATAAATTTGTTGATTGTGCAATCGCAGGACAAGCTAAATACATTGTTTCGGAAGATAATCACTTACAAATATTGAATAGAGAGCCTTTATTTTTCTTAAAGACACTCAAAATACAAGATTTTAAAGCACTAATGGACAAATAACTTTTTTTTAATATTATTTGCGTAAAAAATACACACAAAAATGAAAATAACAATTTTACAAACAGATATTACCACATTGGCAGTTGATGCGATTGTAAATGCAGCGAATAAGTCGCTTTTGGGCGGTGGCGGCGTAGATGGAGCGATTCATCGCAAAGGAGGTGCTACGATTTTGGAAGAATGTATGGCAATCAGGAATAGACAAGGTGGCTGTAAAACAGGCGAAGTGGTCTTGACTACGGGCGGAAATCTTCCTGCAAAATATGTAATTCATACGGTTGGTCCGATTTGGAACAATGGTAAGAAAAAAGAAGCAGAACTTTTAGCCAATTGCTACAAAAATAGTCTAAATATTGCTTTTGAAAATGGTTTTAAAACAATCGCTTTTCCTAATATCAGCACAGGGATTTATCATTTTCCAAAAGATTTGGCTGCTGAAATTGCTCTTGAAACCGTCAAAAATCATGAGCATTTTGGAACATTTGAGGAGATAGTTTTTGCTTGTTTTGATGAGGAAAATTTTGGGATTTACGCAACGGCATAGCCTGTATGTTGGCGTACGCTTTCGGGAAGCAGGGTTAGAATAATGCTACTTTTGGGTATGCCATTTTCGACCAAAAGCTCTGCCATATCTTCTTCTACTTGGTTTTCCATAACTAATATTTTACCATTAGCATTGATATGAAGATGGATGCGAACACGAAAGTAATAGCGATTTTGGTTATCCCAATCGGCACGTAATACCTGGTAATGATGATTTTTAGTATCAATAATTACATATATTCCTTTGTTTTTATTTTCAAAAGGAGATAGTAGATTGATAATTATTTCTTCGTATTCTTTTATTCTATCCATGATATAATAGTTTGATTATCAATATTATAGACAATGATATGCAATTTATAAGTATTGATTACACTTAGTAAAAAAGGATGTTCTTGTCATCGGGAGTAAGTATATTCTGGGATTGCTAAATAAAGTTTTCTATCAGGCTCTAAAGTTTTTAAACCTTCGCTATAGATGAGGTATTGACCGAAAGCAGCATGAAATTCATGCCCTAATGAGGCACGTAAAAAACTTTTGATTTCAATAGCTATTTTTTCTGTCCCTCGTTCTGCTGCAATAAACTTTTCAGCTCCTAAATCAATTTCATAATCAATCTTGAGTGGTTTATCTAAGAGTGTCATCGGGTCATGAGTAACTTCCCAACCATCTTTGATAACCGCATTTTTGACAATATCGTGGTAAATGTCTTTCGCCATACAGAATAAACTTTTTACAAAAGTAACTACTTTTTTTCAAAAAATGAATTTTTAATCAAAAAATTAAGTTATACAATGAAATACACACAACAACAACTCATACATCGCCAAAACCAAGGCAAAAACCTTTTAGGTTTTGCCTTGATGGAAGTTAGAGATGAATTGAAGTAAATGATTAACTAATCGTCTAAAATGCCATAGGCATGACTGACACGTAACCTTGGGTTTAACCCAAGTAAATAAAAAAAATAAAAAGAACATTTGCCATAGGCGATATTCACGGTGGGCTTCGGGCTTTACATCAGCTCTTGGAACGCATCAATCCAAACGATGATGATACGTTTATATTTTTAGGCGATTATGTTGATGGTTGGTCAGAATCAGCGCAAGTGATTGATTATCTGATAGATATGAATACTCATTATAGGTGTGTTTTCATAAAAGGGAATCACGATGTTTGGTGTGAAGACTGGCTGCATCGTAGTAAAATCAACGAAATTTGGAAAGCACACGGCGGAGAAGGTACAATGCGGAGTTACGCAAATTTCAGTTATAGTCAAAAGGCAAAGCATTTGGAGTTTTTTGAACGTATGCGCTTTTTTTATGTCGAAAAATCTAAATTATTTGTTCACGCTGGTTTTACTTCTATGCACGGTGTAGCAAATGAAGAACATAATTTGACACTTTGCTGGGATAGAACACTTTGGGAGATGGCACTTGCAATGGATAATCGTATTGAAAAAAACTCAAATTTATATCCAAAAAGGTTAAAGCATTACGAAGAAATCTATATCGGACATACGCCTACAACTATGCTTGGGCATGAATCGCCAATGAACGCAATCAACGTTTGGAACATTGACACTGGCGCAGCTTTTTTAGGCAAACTAAGCGCAATTGACATTGACTCAAAAGCCGTTTTTCAAAGTGATGCGGTGTATTTGTTATATCCTGATGAGATAGGTAGGAATTAGTTTTTCATCAACTCTTGCAATGCCAAAACGTTTCCTTTTTGGCTAAAAGTATTGATAATTTTTGTAGTAATGTAGTAATGTCTAAGTAAACACGGTTATGAAATTTTGTAATCTATTGATAATCAAAATACTAATGACTTTACGACTTATTTACTTACGACTACTTAATTTATGATTATTTCCCTATGTTTTCTATAAATCTTCTTACCTTTGTTGCATAAAAAATCAACTATTGTGATGTATCAATTTATAAAATCTTTATTATTTTTATTGTCAGCCGAAAAAGCACATCATTTAACGATGAAGCTATTTGGTTTTTTGATGAAATTGCCATTTCTCCCTTATTTTTTTCAAAAAATATTTGTTATTGAAAAAGAAAATACCACTTTTTTAGGGCTAAACTTCAAGAATAAAGTTGGATTAGCAGCTGGATTTGATAAAGATGGTAAATATATGGAGTCCTTGCAATATTTAGGTTTCGGGTTTATCGAAATAGGAACGGTAACGCCAAAAGGACAAGCTGGAAATCCTATACCAAGGCTTTTTAGATTGAAAAAAGATGAAGCATTGATCAATCGAATGGGTTTTAACAATGACGGTGCTGACGTTTTAGCGGAGCGATTGAAGCATTTTTCTAATAAAAATGTTGTTTTAGGGATTAATATTGGAAAAAATAAAGATACTCCCAATGAATTGGCTGATGAGGATTATGTATATTGTTTTGAAAAATTATTTCCTTTTGCAGATTACTTTGTGGTAAATGTAAGCTCGCCAAATACGCCGAATTTGAGAGCTTTACAAGACAAAGAGCCTTTGATGCGTTTGCTCAACCGTTTGCAAAGTTTGAATTTTCAAAAAGAAAAATCAAAACCAATTTTATTGAAAATTGCTCCTGATTTGACTTTTTCTCAATTAGATGATGTCGTAGAAGTCGTGAAAAATACTCAAATCGCTGGTGTGGTCGCTACAAATACAACGATTGACAGAACTAAATTAATCACTGATATTGTTGAAGTTGAATCTATTGGTGCGGGAGGATTAAGTGGCAAACCTGTCAAAGAAAAAAGTACCGCTGTTATTCGTTATTTAAGGGAGCGATTGACAAAAGAGGTGGTGATTATGGGCGTTGGTGGTATTCACAGCGAGCATGATGCAAAAGAAAAAATAGAAGCTGGTGCTGATTTGGTACAGCTTTATACGGGTTTTATTTACGAAGGACCTTCTTTAATTAAAAAAATTGCAAAAGCCATTTGATGGTTTTTGCAATTTTTTTTCACCATTTTATCAACAATTTTTATTTTTTTCATTATTTAAACAACTGATAATTAACTATTTATAAATAAAATTTTTATTATTTCATTAAACAAATGGCGTTTTTTGTATTTGTCTAATAGTACGATTTCCTACAACTTTGCACCATGAAAGATATTTATTCACTAAACAACATATCAAAACCATGTTTAAAATTTTCCTAAATTCCGTTTTATTTTTCTTATCTTTTCAAGTTACAAACGCACAAACTACTGAAAAAGCAGAGTTTCGCTTGGACTGCAACAAAGCGACTGTCCAAATTGGTGAAGAAATCACAATTAATTTGAAAGTTAAAAATTTCAGTGATGTTCTTGGTTTTCAATGGAGTTTGAAATGGAACTCGAGCGACTATGAGTTCCAAAGCGCAAAACTGAAAAGTGTCAGTAATTCTTCTGACCCTAATTCTACCAATTTGGTAGGAAACGACAAGTTGTTTTTTGCTTGGTTTTTTGACAAAAAACCAGAAACACTGAGCGACGGTTCGGTGATTTATGAATTAAAGTTTAAGTCAAAAAAAGCAGGTGATGCCAATGGCATTTGCTTTGCACAAGACGCTTTGGCGATTGAGATTTGGAAGGATTCGCCTTCGCAATTGATAGTACCTGTTCAAGCTGATTTTATTGGTTTGGGTTGTGGCTTTATTTGGGCAAAAACGGCTCAAGGAACAAAAACCATCAAACCACTAAGCGTTTTGTCTGAAAACAACCTTGTCTTATCCAATACTAAGGTTTCCCCTAATCCTTTTTCTGATTTTATTCAAGTTGATTTGAAGTTACAAACACCTGAAAATGTGACGTTTATACTTTCTGATGTGCTGGGAAGAGTTGTATTAAAACAAGATTTCATTGGTGTTGATGCTTCATTGAATATTGAAACTTCCGCACTAAAACAAGGGCAGTATTTTTATAAAGTCATGACAAATAACGGTACAAAAAGTGGTGTACTCATAAAATAAGTAGTTTTGTAGTTTAATATTGAATTTTTACGTAGTTGTGAAAAGAGGATTATCCTGATTTTTTATGAAAGTAAAAGGTCGGGATTTTCTTTTTTTGTTATCTTTGCTTTATGAAAGAGAAAAAATTGTTCAAAGTTTGCTTGTATGGCGCAGAATCTACTGGAAAAACGACACTTTGTGAACGTTTGGCAGTGCATTATAAAACTGTTTTTGTTCCAGAAATGGCTCGGACGGTACTTGGAGATAAAAAATGTGTTGCAGAAGATTTTCCTGCTATTGCTTATGCGCAATTCGGTGAAGTGGCAAGGCAAAGTTTGTATGCGAATAAGGTGCTGATTTGTGACACTGATTTGCTGGTTACAAAAGTGTATGAAGAGCATTATTTTGGTTTTGTTCATGCAGAAGTAACTGATTTACAGCGACTTGAATTTTATGATTTGTACTTGGTATGCGACACGGATATTCCTTGGATACAAGATGCTCAAAGAGATTTGGGGCATTTGAGAGAAGAGATGAAAGCAAAATTTTGCTATGAATTGGAGTCCAGAAATATTCTTTTTTATTGGATTCGTGGAAATTACGAAGAACGATTTGAAACCGCAGTCCAATTAATTGATGATTTAATTTTTTAATTTATGGTAATTCTTTACCACTTTTACAATTCGTTACCACGGAGAAACAGAGAACACAGAGTTTGACAAAAAAAATTAGCCAAAGGCTAATTTTTTTGCCTCCGTGACCTCTGTTTCTCCGTGGTAAAAATAAAAAATCTTCGATTTTTATCGACACTAAACAGTTACAATTTATGTTGTTAAAACCTTTTTTAGCTTATTTAAAAAAGTATGATTTGTGCCACAAAAATAACCGTATTTTGGTGGCAGTAAGTGCTGGTGTTGATAGCATGGTGTTGGCAGAGTTGTTTTTGTCAGCAGGTTTTGATATTGGTGTTGCGACTTGTAATCATGGTTTTAGGGCAGAAGAAAGTATTGCAGATAAAGATTTTGTAGTGGATTATTTTGAGCGAAAAGGTGTTCGTGTTTTTGCAACAGATTTGGAGGTGATGGCATTGGTGACAGGTGAGAAACGGAACAAACAAGATGCTGGACGGGAATTGCGTTATGCTTTTTTTAATAAAATAGCAGAAGAAAATAATTTTTCTCATATCGCTACGGCACACCATAAAAATGACAATGTGGAAACGATGTTGTTTAATTTGAGTAATAAAACGGGCGTTAGAGGTCTGAGTGCAATTCAAAATAGTAGGAAATTGACCGAGAATATGACGCTGATTCGCCCTTTACTTTTTGCTGAAAAAACAGCGATTTACGCTTTTTCAAAAATAAAAAATATTCCGTTTCGAGAAGACCCAAGCAATGAAAAAGACAGTTACAAACGCAACTTGATTCGTAATAAGGTAGTGCCTGAGTTGGAAAAAGTGAACAATCGTTTTGTTCAAAATGCAGCTGAATCTATCTCACACTTGGCTGATTATGAGTTAATTATCAATTTTTTTATAAAAAAAATAAAAGAAGAAATTGTTTTTTTTGATAAAAAAATAACAAAAATTGATTTTATTAAATTAAAAAAATATCCTGCTCCTACGACTATTTTATTTGAATTGATTCGAGATTTTGGATTTAATAGTAGTCAAACATCAGAGATTTTAGATGCGCTGGAATCGTGTCACAATGGAGCGCAATGGCATAGTGAATCGCATCGAATGATTAGTGATAGAGGTTTTATTTTAATTAAAAATATTAAAAATAATATTGTACAAAATTTTGACAATGAAATTATTATAAATAAAGAAAATAGCGAAATTGAATTTTCTAATGGAAAATTATCATTAGAATTTGATGTACAAATGCCTGTCACTTTTTCTAAAAATGATGATGTCATTTATATTGATGTCACGAAAACTGCGTTTCCGCTACGCTTGCGCCCTTGGCAAGCTGGCGATTTCTTCCTACCTTTGGGGCTATCGGGAAAACGCAAGAAGGTTCAGGATTTTTTTACTGACCTGAAATTTAATTTATTTCAAAAAGAGGAAACAATTCTATTAGAAAGTGACGGAAATATTGTCTGGATCATTGGCTATCGTGCCGATGAACGCTTCCGTACCTCACCTACTTCTTCGTCTGTTCTTAGAATCACTTACTTACCTAAATAGTTTTGACTCCGCTACGAAACTCGCTATTGAGTAGTTGGGCTAAAATAACCACGTCTATTTTTCTATACATGAAACGGAATGAAATCCCGTTTTTAAATCCTGACAAACGATATAAGTAGGCGTATAGAAATAAACGGGGTTATTTTGTCGTTGAGAAAAAAGTGATAAATAGCTGACTGTAAGGCAGTTATTTATTGCTTTTTGAGCAATC
>JAYWHK010000244.1:0-7781 GCA_043777755.1 Saprospiraceae bacterium | reverse complement strand
ATTACCTCTAATTTTACTAATTTTCACTAATCGTGATGTAACAATTAAATCTAATTTCACTAATTTTATTAAAACTTCGTTTTAATTTTACACATAGCTAAGTTGTTACGTTTTTTTAATTATCTTAATACATCATAAAAATCCTAATAATCAGTGTTCCAATACTGCGTAATTAGGATTCGGGATTTCATCCCGTTTTATGTATAGACATTACAAGAATTTTAAAAAACGTCTGCCAATGTAATGCCATCACCTCCAGCATCTGGTTTTGGGTGTCTGACATTACTTAATTGTTTAAATTCTTTGATTTTTTCACGTACGGCACGACGGAGGATTCCATCACCTTTTCCATGTAAAATCGTAATTGTATTCGTATGCGAAATCAAAGCCCTATCAATATAGGCTTCGAGCGTCACCATCGCATCAAACATTTTCATGCCACGAAGGTCAATTTGGCTTTCAAATTGTGCTACCTGCTGAACAAAATCTACTTTGACACGAGGTGCGCTGATGATGGCGATTTGCTCACGAGCGTGTTGTAAATCCGCCAGTTTAAATTCGATACGCATATCGCCCATAATGACCATGGCTTTATTTTTGTTGATGCTGTCAATAATGCCTTGTGCGCCACCTTTGATGGCTTTGACCTCATCGCCTACTTTGATTGGACCAAGCTGAACGTCGCTTCTTGTTATGGCTTGGAAATGCAGTTCAGCATTGATGTCATCAACTTTTTCAACCAATTTTTCTCGTTCAACACGGCGTTGTAATGACATTTCTTTCGCCTTTTCGAGGTTTTGGTTTTCACGAATTTCACGAATCAATTTGTCAAATTCTTGATTTTCACGAACAGATTGCTGTAATTCTGTTTCTTTTATCTCTAATTTGAGCTTTTTTCGCTTAAATTCGTATTCTTTGCTCATGTCTTCGTAGTTTTTAATCAAACGTTCCAAAGACTTTTGCTTGTTTTTTATTTCTTCAAGGTGTTCTTCTACTTCTTGTTTTTCACGTTGCAAATCCACCAACAACTCATCAACAGCTTTTTCATTTTTACCTGTTCGGTGTTTGGCATACGCCAATACTTTTTTGGTCAAACCAACTTTTTCGGCAATTTCAAACGCATAAGAAGAACCTGGTCGCCCGATGCGCAACTCATACGTTGGCGAAAGGGTGTCTTTGTCAAAAAGCATACAACCATTCAACAAGCCTTTTGTATTAAAAGCAAATACTTTTAAGTTGGAAAAGTGCGTATTCAATACACCATACACTTGTTTTTCGTTTAATTCCTTTAAAATTGCCTCAGCGATAGCACCACCAATCATTGGGTCTGTTCCTGCGCCGAACTCATCTATCAAAACGAGCGAGTTAGGTGTTGCTTTTTCTAAAAAACTCTTGGCATTGTACAAACGAGAGCTGTACGTACTGAGTTCATCTTCCAAACTCTGTTGGTCGCCAATATCTGTAAAAATGGAATCAAAAATGCCCATATCTGAGATTTCGTGAACAGGAACTAACATTCCTGACTGCAACATGACTTGAATCAAGCCTGCTGCTTTCATCGTGATGGATTTTCCACCAGCATTGGGTCCAGAAATGACCAACATTCGGTTGTCGTGTAATAAAGTAAGGTCGAAAGGAACAGTTTTTTTACCAGTTTCTCTATTTTTCAAAAATAAAAGTGGATGGTAGCCTTTCAAAATCCCGAATCTTGGACGGTTATGGACTTTTGGCAAACCTGCTTGCATTTTCAAAGCGACTCTTGCTTTGGCTTGAATGACATCAAAGCGTTCCGCCAATGCCAAATAATTGCGCATTTGAGGTGTATAAGGACGTAAAGTGGCACTTAATTCTCTCAAAAGGCTAAAAATCTCACGTCGTTCTTCTTGTTCGAGGTCAAAAATGTCGTTGTTGATGTCAATAACGCCTTCGGGTTCAATGTAAGTGGTTTTTCCAGTAGCCGATTCGTCGTGGATAATACCACGAATTTTGCGCTTATGTTCGGACGGTACGGAAAGTACACGGCGACCATTTCGGAAAGTTTCTTCGTTGTCGGTCAAATAACCTCTTTGACGCATTTGGCTGATGATATTTCGGAACTCTTTGTCCAAATCACGCTGACGACTATTGATGCTTTTTCGTATTTGCGATAGGGTAGGAGAGGCATCGCTTCGGATTTCGCCTTTGCCGTCAATGATGCGCTCAATCGCTTGTGCTAAGGATTCGTCAAAAACAATCGGACGTATAATATCGTACAAATTCGGGTACATTTCTTTCCTTTCTTTTGTAAAATAACGGTATATATTCCTGATAATCAGCAACAAACGATTGATTTTTTGCAATTCTTCAACAGAAAGCACGTAACCTTCTATCTCCAACATTTTCATTTCTTGGAGGACATTCGAGTAGTTTTCAATGGGAAATTTTTCACCTTTTCCAATTGCCAAACGCAGTTCATTGACTTCACGCAAACGTTTTTCAATCCAAACAATATCACTCGAAGGACGCATAGACATCACTTGTTCAATACCCATTTCACCAAGACATTCCGCAGCGGTTAGCTCTATAACCTTGTCAAATTCTAATTTTTCGTATAAATCTTTAGGCTCTAAAATCATTTATTTCAATTCTATATTTAAAATTCTAAATTTTAAATTTGTGTTTTGTTCCGTAGCATTATCCGTAGCGTTGGCATTAATGCCAACGCTACGGATAAAATGCAAATTTCGGAGTTATTAACAAAAATCATGCTTTTTAGTTCCTTAATTTTTGTTTTTTTTAAGTCTTAATAAAAAAATGCTTGTTGATTTGACTCAACAAGCATTTTTTGAAATTATTTACACCTCCAGATGCGATTTTGTAATGAAAATTGTTCGGTTATACCGAAGCAATTTACATTACGGTATATTTTTGTTAGCGCAAAACGCTATTGAATTTAATCTTCGTTCACATTGCGGTATGTTTTTTCTACATACACAGCCTTGAGTACTTCCATACGACGGTTGATCGATGGCTTATCGAATTGCTTACGTTTTCTTAATTGTTTAAGGATACGAGCTTTTTCGAATTTCTTTTTGTACTTTTTAAGCGCTTTGTCAATGTTTTCGCTTTCTCTTACGTCAATAATGAGCATTTAAAAACTTTTTAATTGTTAGTGAAAAATTATTTTTTTGATTTAAAGTGCAAAGATAGTTCTTTATTTTATTTTTTGCAAAATTTATATTGTTTTTTATAAAAAAAATTATAAATTTTATTTTTCTTTATTTTACTTGCGCCAATTTTTGAAGCTGAACGAATACTATGCGTAAAGTTTTTAATCACGAAATGAAATTCGGCAAAGCCAATTTTTATCGAATTTACACAAATTAAACGAATTTTTAATTATCAATTATCTATCCATTATTTTCTGATTTTTCAACCGTAAATGGCTGTATATAATGACGTTTGCCTGTTGCTTTATACAAAGCATTGGCAACTGCACCAAATACTGGAGGAAATGGAGGCTCGCCCAAACCTGTTGGGTCAATATCATTTTGAACGAAATGAACATCTATTTTTTTCGGGGTTTCGCTGTGGCGAATCATTCGATAATTGTGGAAATTATTTTGTTCTGCAACGCCATCTTTGTGCGTCAATGCGCCATACAAAGCGTTTCCGATGCCATCAACAACAGCTCCTTCAACCATGTTTTGGGCTGCGTCAGGATTCACGACAATACCACAATCTATAGCAGAAAATACTTGCTCAACGTAAGGTTCGTTTTCTCTCATAGTCATTTCGACAACATGAGCTGCATACGATTGGTGGCAAAAATAAGCAGCAATACCTCTATTTTTACTGCGATTTGTAGGATTATCCCAGTCTGATTTTTCTCTTACCAATTTCAAAACACCAGCATAGCGGTCTGCATCATAATCATTGTCTTTGCCAACGGGTTTGTCTTTTGCTTTTTTCAATAGTTCCAAACGCAAGTCAATTGGGTCTTTGCCCATTGCTTCTGCCACTTCGTCAAGGAAGGATTGTTCGGCGGCAGCGTTAAAATTAGAACGTGGCGCACGAAACGCCCCAATTGTAATGTTGGAAGGAATCTCCCAGCCTTCTGCCAAATAATTGTCCACTGCGCCTGCGGGAAAACGGTTGGCGTGAATCGGGTGTTCTGGAATGCCACCACCTTTTACGTGAAAAGCAATCAGATTTTTGTCTGCATCAAGGGCTGCTCGATACGTAGCGGTGTACATAGGGCGATAAATGCCGTAAGTCATATCGTCTTCACGGGTATAAATGAGCTTGATGGGTGCTTTTACTTTTTTAGAAATAAGTGCTGCTTCTGTAATATAATGTCCGTAAGCTCTTCGACCAAAACCTCCGCCCATACGGGTCATTTGGATTTCAATCTGCTCAGGTTTTAGTTTCAAAATTTTTGAAAGCGATGGCTCTACCCAACCTGGTGCTTGCAATGGCCCAACCAATAAGGCTTTTTCTTTTGTCACATCAGCAAAAAAATTGATAGGTTCCATGCAGTTGTGCGCCAAAAATGGAGCATTGTAAGTACGCTCGATAATTTGCGCTGCATTTTTGAAAGCTGTTTCGGGGTCACCATCTTTTCTTAGTTCTTTTGCTGTTCTTTTTGCAAATTCAGCCATCTTTTCGAGCTGAGAACTTGTACTTTCCAAGCCAGCAGGATAGACAATTTCCTTTTTTTCGCCACGCCAATTCACAATTTTTTCAGTCTTTTCTTTGGCACGTTCCCATTGTGTAACGAGTTTTTGACGAGCGTTCATTACTTCCCAAGTCGTGTTGCCGACTATGACTAACAAATCGTTGAAAGTACGGGTATCAAAACCACCTTGAACGAAACTGTTTTTATACATTTTTATTTTAAAAACGTCTTTAATACCAGGCATTTTGAGTGCTTCGGACGCATCAAATGATTTTAATTTCATACCAAAAGCTGGCGGATGCTGAATCATCGCAATCAGCATATTATCTGCACGGTAATCTATTCCGAAAAGCGGTTTTCCTGTAACAACTTTTGCTCCTTCGGCATTTTTCTTAGAACTTTTGACAATTGAAAAATCCTTTGGCTCTTTTAGTTTTACCTCTTTTGGCACTTCAAGGGTCGCTGCTTTGCTTGCCATTTCGCCATATTTCGCTGATTTCCCACTTGAATGAGTTAAAATACCTGCTTTTGTAGTAATTTCGCTGGCGGGAACGCCCCAAGTTTGAGCTGCGGCTTCCACGAGCAAATATCTTGCTGATGCACCAGCATTTCTCAATGGTTTCCAGTACATCTTTACAGAGTTGCTACCACCTGCAAATTGTGGGCCTAACTTTACATTGTCGTGAGGTGCCATTTCGACCACCACATTTTTCCAATCTACATCTAATTCTTCCGCCACAATCATTGGCAGAGAAGTCATTACATTTTGCCCAAATTCAGGATTTGGACATAAGATTTTTACGATATTCTCAGGCGTAATTTGGATATAGCCATTGAGTTGATTCCATTGTTCTCCCAAAGTTTCCGTAGCCAATTCTTCCGCTGGATTGAGCGCAGACAACCAAGGAAAACTAAGCATAAAGCCACCGCCAGTTAGGGCAGAAACTTTCAAAAAAGAACGTCTATTGTATATTTTTTTGGTATTTTCCATTGTAATAAATTGAAAGTAGTCGTAAGTCGATAAGTCAAAAATTTTTTAACTCGCTGATTTACAAAAGTTTGTAATATTTTAAAATATCTACTTAATTTCCCGCTGCCGCTGTTTTAATCGCTGTTTTGATGCGAGTATAAGTGCCACAACGACAGATATTTCCACTCATAAAATTTTCAATATCTGCATCGCTTGGGTTGGGATTTTCCTTAAGCAAAGCCGCTGCACTCATGATTTGACCAGCTTGACAGTAGCCGCATTGCGCCACATCATGTTCAATCCATGCTTTTTGTACGGGATGATCGCCTTTTTCAGATAGCCCTTCGATGGTCGTGATGGCTTGATTTTCTACCAACGAAATCGGTAATGAGCAAGAACGAGTTGCTGCACCATCAAGATGAATGGTACAAGCACCACATTGTGCCATACCACAGCCATATTTTGTACCAGGGAGATTGAGGTGGTCACGCAAAACCCAAAGCATTGGAGTCGAAGGGTCGACATCAACGTTTAAGGTTTTTCCATTGATATTTAAATTGTATTTTGCCATAATAAGTAAAGTAGTCGTAAGTCAGACAAAGTGTGATGGCACAAATTAGACTCGTTATTAGTCTTTTAATACACTGTTTTTTTAGTTATTTAATGTTTGCTATTGTTTGAAATGGTTCTAACTAATTGAAAACCCAAAACAATGCAACAATTACAAACAATAACAAACTTTTAGAACAATGTATTCAACTTGCTGATTTACAATATTTTATAATATTTTAAATTTTTACTTTTTTCAAATTTTTTATACTCTAAAAAACCGCTTACAAAGGTATAAAAATTTATGGAGGTGTTAGCAATTTTGTAAAAGAAAGTGAACATAAAATCCATTTTCCATTTTTTTCCATATAGACTTCCGTAACGGTGAATGGATTGACTACTTCGTTACCGCCAACGATGGCAGTTAATTTTATTTTATCCAAAACGATAGCAATATTATCAATGAAACGAACAGACGTTTCTTGTATTTCAGCGTGTTTGTACTGAATCATGCCGTCTTTGATAACACCAAGTTCTTGCTCTTTGTTCATGTTTGCGCCCATGTGAATAAACATTGCTTTTTCATCAAAAAACATAGATAAGCTATCCACTTTTTTCTCTGCCATTAATCTCCATTTCGTTTTGGAGAGTTGTAAAACTTCTTGTTCTTTGTTGCGGAGGCGTTGTTTTTGTAGCATTTTTACCAAAATAATCTTCATCGCTTAGTTTGTCCAACCAAACCGTTTTACCTTTTTGCGCTGGAGAACTTGCCATATAACTCACGGCACTTTCTGGTGTTGCACCATGCCAATGTTCCACGTCAGGTTGGCATTTTACGACTTCGCCTTTACGAACGGTTTGTTTTGGTTTGTTGCGCTCTTGGTAATAACCTTCGCCTTCAGTTATCATTAAAATTTGCCCGCCAGGATGCTTGTGCCAGTCCAATCTCGCACCTGCTTCCATCATTACGTAGGCAATACTTGTGTTAAAAACGCTATCAGGTCCACTAATTTCTTTGAGATAAGTAGTACCAACATGATGCACATTGGGCGATTTTGCGCCTTGAATAAAATAAAGAAGTTTCTTGTGCGCTTACTTTTGTAAGCATAGCAACAGAAACATAAAGAATGATTGATTGTATTTTTGTCATAAATAAAAATTAATTTTTGAAGACAAAAATACAACGATTTTTTGGCAAAATCTAAAACATAAGTAAAAAGTGTAATAGAACGGTAGTTTGTATAAGAAATAAAAAAACGCTAATTTCGGAGAGAAATTAGCGTTTTTTATCAAGTTGTAAAACCACAAAGTTATACCTACAATTCTAACGTTGCACGAATGGATTGTACTGTTTCAATCGTAGAACCTACAAGGTCAGCAATCTTTTCATCTGTCCAATCGGGAAAAGATTGAAGAATATTGGTTACGACCTCAAGCTCTTTTTTTGAAATTCCTTGTTCAAGACCTTGTTCAAGACCTTGTTCAAGAGCGATTGCACTTGCCTCTGCTCTTTCTTCTTTTATTAATTCATCGTAAGCATTCATATCAACTGTATTTTTATAATTTTGAACAATGTGTTTTTTAATTATGCCGCCAAGTTCGTTG
>JAYWHK010000243.1:0-7784 GCA_043777755.1 Saprospiraceae bacterium | reverse complement strand
TTTTATTTCCCTTATTGACTTACGACTTTTATTTCCCTTATTGACTTACGACTTTTATTTCCCTTATTGACTTACGACTTTTATTTCCCTTATTGACTACTACTTACTTACTCAGCATAATTTTCACCAAATTCCATGCTTCCGCTCTCAAAACACTCAATCCCATTGTAGTAAAAATTACTCCATCTTTGAGTTGAACGTCCACGTGATAAATTGGGATATTTTTTTGTTTTGCAGACAAATATAAGAACTCAAAATCAAACAAATAGCGATTGACGCTTGTTTGTAAAAACATTTTTTTGCCAGCATTGTCAAAGCCTTTCAAACCGCATTGTGTGTCTTCCACAGGAATTCCCACAGTCTTGATGAACAATCGAAAACTTTTTGACAAAATCTGCCGAAACAAAGGTACTTTTTTATAATAATTTTGATTGCGAAAACCAGCTGCAATGCCTTTTTTTTCAAGTAAAGCATTGGCGACAGCCACCATACTGTGATTTTCATAAGGAAAATCAATATCGGTGAACATATAATAATCTGCTTCGCTTTGTGCAATACCTTGACGAAGAGCGTAACCTTTGCCTTGATTCTTATCGTAATGTACTATATGTATTAAAGAAATGTTATTTTTTAAAAAATCAAGGTTTTCCTTATCTACATTTTTAGTAGAGCCATCGTTCACTACAGTAAGACGAACATCAAACTGTGGAAGCGATTCTTGGAACAGCTCAAACTGCTCCTTTACACGCTCCTGCCATAATGGCTGTGGATTATAACAAGGAATAATCAGTGAAAGTGTGTTTCTCAAAATAGAATTTTTTGCAAAGGTAGCAGTTTAGCGAAAAAAATTGTCAAATTCTTTACATTAAATTTAAAATTAAATAAAATTCTCCAATATTCTTTTTTTTTAATATTACTAATATATATCTTTGCGCTTCGCAAATTATTTATTAAACAAAGAGAATATCAAATAAATGATATTCTCTTTGTTTAAATATTACGACAATGTAATTCAAAAAAATAGAACTTAAAATTCAAATACTACCTTACCTCAGCAATAGCACAGGTATTAGACGCTATTTGAAATGTAGGTGAATTAGCGTTTGACGGGTTACTGGTTCCTAGTGTCATTGAAAAAGTATTATATTTATATACTCCTTTTTTTCCTTTACACCTAATTGTTGTTCGTACACTAAATGTGTTTTGTTGAGGAACAGAATAATTACAAGGGTCTGAAGGGTCAAAGTTAGCTGCCCCAGAAAATCGTAAGAATAAATCCTCATCTTCAAAATGATAAAAAGGATACCAAATATTCGGTGTAACAGCACTTATACAAGGATCATGACTGAGGGCGGTAGCTTCAATTTGTGGTGATAGATTTGGGTATCTTCTTGAAATTGAATAAGTGTGATTAGGAGTCACCTTATCAATTTTAATTTGACAACCACTAATTGTCCACTTCTAATCCAATTTCTGTCCTTTGTGTTGCGCTTTGCTCTTGTATGACATTGTCTGATTGTCCAAAATTTGTATCTTTTTGGCAAGCAAAAAAGATACTCGTACTTGTTAAAGCACAAAATAGTAGAAAAATTACTTTTCTCATTTTTAATTAAGTTTTTGGTAAAATAATAAAATTTAAAATATCATCGACGATGGCACAAAGGTGAAATAATTTTTTATTTTATCAAAATTAAAAAATAAATGTTTTTTTTTATATAAATACAAAATAATATTCTTTAAATTAAAATTTTTTACATTATGAAAAAATTGTTTACATTATGGATTTCATTGTGCTTGTTTGTTGTTTCAAACGCTCAAGAGAAAAATCCTGGCATGAAGTTGTTAATCAACTCTCCATCTGATTTAGGTGCTCAATTCACAACAGTTTCTGCTGCATTTGGCGGTCTATTAGAATTGGACAAGCCTGTTACAGGTAAATTAGTACCTACAAAGAGCAAGTCAAGTGCTGACCCGATCCTTACAACACAATCTTGTGACTCTGTATTGAATGGCGTTGAAGTAATTGGTAACTTCGCTTTCATTAGCCGTGGTACTTGTGCATTTGTTGTTAAGTGTTTGAATGCTCAAAAAGCTGGTGCAAAAGCGATTGTTGTAATGAACAATGCTGCTGGTGCTGCCCCAATCATCATGGGTGGTTCTGACCCTGCTATTACTGTTCCTTGCTGTATGGTTAGCCGTGAAGATGGTATCAAAATCTTAGACGCTATCAAAGCTGGTAAAGTAGTAAATGTATCAATGGTATTGCCAAGCCGTACTATTCCAGGTGTGTATGGTAATCACCAAATTCAAACACCTTTTACTCAAAGAGATACAGTATTCCCTCGTATTTCTTTCCAGAACCAAGGTGCTGATACCATCAAGAAAGTTACAGCTACTTGTATCATCACTGACCCTGCTGGCAAAAAAACAAAATTAGACCAAACAGGTTTAGTAATTAGTCCAACAGGTGCTGATGTAGTACTTATCGAATCTTTTGATGCTTACTATCCTGCAACAAAAGGAAAATATGCTATGAAGTTCTATTCTTCATACTCTCCTAACGATACTTTGTACAATCAGTTTGAAATTACTGATTTCACTTTTGCAGAAGACATTGGAACTTTCGGTGCTGCTGCTGGTACAAACTTCACTCCTGCTACTTTTGGCGGTTGGAACAAATCTGTTAGCGTATTGGGTTACTATGTAACTGGTGCAACAAAAGGTAAAGCAACTTACGCTACTTTCGGTGTGAACAACGCTGCTGTATTGAAAGGTGGTCGTACAATCAATGTTGGTCTATACAAAGGTGACGAAACTGCATTAGAAGCTATCGCTGCTGGTACAACAAACATTGGTGATTTGGGTACATTGGTAGGTGATATTACTGATTACACTATTGCTACAACTGAAAAAGCAAATACACCAATCTTTGCTGCTTTGACAACTGACAACAAGCCAGGTATTAACTTAGAGCCAAACTCTGTGTATATCATGACATTGCAATACGATGGTTCTTCTTTCAAAGATTCACTTTGCCCTTCATTTGCATTGGGTCGTTCTGCTGATATTCGTGTTCCAGGTTTGGATATTTTCGGTACTGCACTTATGGTTGGTGCTGGCACTACTTCTTACTACGGTGGTGGTTTCAATAGCTCAGAAGATCCAATGGTTCGTATGCACACAGATGGTTTCCTTGCTAAATATGGTGTTGGAAGCAAAGACATCACTGCATTAGAAGCTAATGAAGTAACTATAGCTCCAAATCCTGCAACTAACTTTGTAAATGTTAAGTTGGATTTGAACGAAGCTGCTAAAGATGTTAAAATCGGTGTAATGGATATGACAGGTCGTATTTTGAATG
The DNA here is from genome assembly GCA_043777755.1 of Saprospiraceae bacterium. Taxonomy (GTDB): domain Bacteria; phylum Bacteroidota; class Bacteroidia; order Chitinophagales; family Saprospiraceae; genus CANHEE01. Next base: position 4,423 of record JAYWHK010000243.1, on the reverse strand, counting down.
TTATCAATGTTGGTGCAACTCAAAAAGACAATGTACAGGTAGATGTAAGCGGTTACGCTCCAGGTACATACTTCATGACTATTTTGACTGAAAAATCATTCAGCCCATTAAAGTTTGTTAAGCAATAATATTGGCTTGCAATAAATTTTAATTTAGTATAAAAAAACCGAAGGTTCTACCCAGAATCTTCGGCTTTTTTATTTTTATTGTGTATCTTTGTTTTCAAAATATATTTATAAAAAATTTTATTCACAAAAATCCATTTTTTCGCATGAAAAAATTATTTACACTTGCGCTTGGCCTATTGTTTGGTACAACAGCTTTTGCTCAATCTGATGCTGTTCCAACAAAAAAAATGTACAATCCAGCTGCTCAAAAAAGTGCTGTTTTTAACAAAAAAAATAAGACTGGCTTTGAAAAAAGCGATGGTAAAACACCAGAAGTGCCGCTTTCTGCCTGGGCAAGAGGTTTAGGTAGTTCAATTGGTCTTACCAATTATGACCTTCAAACAAATTCAACTATGAAGCCACGTTTAATCAATCATGGCAACGGTAATCTTTCGGGAGCATTTATTTATGGTACGGGTTCTCTTCCCGCAGGCGTTGCTAATAGAGGTACAGGTTACAACACCAAGCCAAGTGGAGGCAATTTTGGGCAGTTTCCTTCAAAAAGAGTTGAAACTGTAAGAACTGGTTTCGGTAATTTAATTGCAGATGCAGATGGAAATGAGTATATTATTGCGCATACAGCCTTAACATCTGGCTTCGGTCTTGTGATGAGCAAAAAATTAAAAGGGGCATCTACATGGACTCAATCGAATATTCCAACTTCAATTCCAAATGGAGTGCTTTGGGCATCGGCTGCAATAGGTGGTAATAATGGAAAAACAATTCATGTTGTCGCCGCTACAGACCTACCGTATAAAGGCTTGGAAAGGGCTTTGCCTTACTATCGTTCTCTTGATGGTGGTTTGACCTGGGATAAAAAAGATGTACAGTTGCCTGGTTTAGATTCTACCCGCTACACAACTGTTAGTGCAGACAACTATACAATCACTACCCAAGGTGATAATGTAGCGATTACGCATTTTGGTACTTGGAATAATACTGAAACATGGATTTCAAGTGACAATGGAAACAATTGGACACGCAAAACAATTTATGAATTTCCTCTAAAATTGTATAAAATCAATGATGGTTACGACCCTGCAACCCTGCCAAAAGATGCAGCTCGTCCAAATCCTTACGCAATATTTACATCAGACGAAGCTGGTACAGCCTTTTTTGATAAATCAAACAAACTTCACGTGATGTTTCCTCGCTCTTATGTGAACGATTCTATTACAGATGATGCAACAGGATTTTACAGATTTTATTCTGGAACAAACGGACTTGTTCACTGGGATGAATCGTACAAGAAAGATTCTTTGTTGTATGTAGAATCTTGGCCAGATTTGAACAACAACAATACAATTGATATAGGTGATGAAGGTTATGGAAATTATGGACGCACTTTGACTACTTATTTGTCTTCCGCAGTAGCTGATAATGGCACTATTTACATAGCCTACTCTTCAGTGACCGAAGATGCTGTAACTGCCGATGATGCCAACTATCGACGTATTTATATCATTAGCTCTAAGGACAATGGCAAAAATTGGTCAAAGCCTTATGCTGTTAATAATACAAAATATTTCTTAGAAGGAGAAGGAGCTGACCTCGAATTTGCAGAATGTGTATTTCCAGCATTGGCAAAAAAAGTAGATGCTACAAAATTGTACCTTAGTTTTCAAGTAGATTATGAGCAAGGTCTTCATGTATTGGATTATGATGACCCTACTGCACCTATTGACTTTTCAGACAATGTTTTTCAATGTGCAGAAATAGATTTAACAGATTTAATCACCTCAAATAAAGATATTATTCAAGCTGAAAACATTGCTTTTCAACTAAGCCCAAATCCTACAAGCAACGCTGTAAATGTTGAATATACACTTGAAGAAAGTAGTAATACCGCTATAAAAATAGTAGATGTTACTGGAAAAACCGTCAAATATATCAATCTTGGTAAGCAAGAAGCTGGTAAGCAATATTACAATTTGCAAACAGATTTAGTCAGTGGCTTGTATTTATTACAACTCAACATTGACAACAAAATTTCTACTCGCAAATTGATTATAAAGTAAAATAATTGATTTTTACAATAAAAAAACTATGTATTTTCGAAATACATAGTTTTTTTTATTTTTTATTTCATTTAAATTAAAAAATAAAATATTAAAAAAAAAAAAAATATAAAAATTAAATTTTGTTTTTAAAATAAATAACTATCTTTGTGCTGTCATGACAATTTAATTAATTTATTTTTCAAAAACCAATTTAATTTTTAATTTATGAAGAAAATTTTTAAAATTTCAGTTTTTTCTTTTTTCATTATTGCAATGATTACTGCAATAACTATTTCTTGTAGTAAGGTTGCCGAACAGCCAGCCGAAGCTATTTTGGCAAAACAAAATGAGTCCGTTTCTACGAACCAATTAGAATCAAGAATTTCTAATAATATCGAAAATATATTTCCATGCAATGAGTATTTCTGTCCAGAAAACGAACCAAATAAAGAGTGTACTTACGATTGTGAAGGTACTTTTGAAATATTAGGCTTTTATGATAAATTTGATACCCCAGTTAAGCCTCAAGATGTGAAAGCTAACTTGGATGTTTCCATTACTTATTGCCCTAATGAACAATGGGAAAAAGGCTGTACCTTTCCATTTGGTAGCTCAACTGGAGTTAATACAGTAATAAATAAATTTAAAATTATGCATAGCAGTGTTTTAAATTTAGTTTGTACATCATATAGTGCTAAAGAATGTGGCGAGTATTACTACTTAGTCGAAGTATTTGGAACAAAAAAAACACGGGTTAAAGTCTTTAACAATAATGAAATCGAAGGAAAAGATCCTTGTCCAAAACATGTATCTGTACCTCTTGAATGTCCTGGAATACCATGGCTTAGAGATTGTAATGACTCGAAAAATTAATCTATTAAGAAGTTGAAAGAAATAATAGAAAACAATAAATTGTACTTCTATGTGTTTCTATGTTAATTTTATTTCTAATATTCCAAACCGAAGGTTTCTCAAAAAGAAATCTTCGGTTTTTTTATTTGAAAAAAAATACTAACTTTGTGTTTATAAAACTCGGATATTAGATATTAGAGATTATGATATTGAACGAAATTGGATATAACTGTTTCCCAATCTGCATACTCTCCTACTTTCTATTTTCCTACTTTCTAAAAAAAATATGATCAGTTACATCAAAGGAGAAATCACTTTCAAAAGCCCTGTTTTTATCGTCGTGGAAAACGGTGGTATTGGCTATCACATCAACATCAGTCTGAATACTTTTAGCAAGGTAGAACAGGTAAAAGAAACTAAAGTCTATATTCATGCGCAAATCAAAGAAGATGGCCCGAGGTCATTTAGCCAAGTACTGTATGGTTTTGCAGAAGAAGAAGAACGTGATATGTTCATCAATTTGACGAGCGTTTCGGGTATTGGTTTCAATACAGCTCGTTTGGTACTATCTTCAATGAGTGTTGAGGAAGTACGTCATGCGATTGCCAATGAAAATGTGACCGCCATCAACAAGGTAAAAGGGATTGGGCCAAAAACTGCCAAGCAAATCATCTTGGATTTGAAAGAAAAAATGAGCAAACAAATCACCGAAGGTGGCGGACAACTCTCTGGCTTGCTTTCTGACAATCCTATGCGTGAAGATGCCATGTCGGCAATGGTAGCATTGGGTTTTGTTCGTTTGAATGTACAAAAAGCCTTGAATAAAATCTTAAAAGAACAACCTAACGTAAAAACGGTTGATGAATTGATAAAATTGGCGTTAAAACAGCTTTCTTAAAACTGGAGAACGAGTTTTAACTCGTTTTTATTTAACCACGCTACTGGTTAAAACCAGTAGTCCATAAACACCAATGTCCAAACCACACTATTACGAACTTGTTTTTGATGTCACTCGCATGATTCCCGAAGGGAAAGTGACCAACTATGGCACAATCGCCAATTATCTGCATTTGGGTTCTTCCCGAATGGTCGGTTGGGCATTGAACAATTGTATCAAAGGCGATAATATTCCTGCGCATCGTGTGGTGAATCGGAAAGGGGAACTTTCTGGTCGGCATCATTTTTCGCCACCTTCTGCCATGCAAGAAGCCTTGGAAAAAGAAGGTATCAAAGTCGAAAACGATACGATTGTGAATTTTGATGCTTATTTTTGGAATCCTACCGAATTGGATACTATTCTGTAAAGGCGACTTCAGTCCAATGTCATTTCCCTAATTCAAGAAGAAAAGTCTTAAAAAAAAGCGTTATTATTGCTTGAAAAATAAGTTAAATAATTTTTTTTCA
>JAYWHK010000242.1:0-21388 GCA_043777755.1 Saprospiraceae bacterium | reverse complement strand
GATTCCAAATAATCAATAATTGGCTTGTCGTATTCATCAATTAAAATGACAACTTTCCCTTTTGCTTTTGCCAATTTTTGGATTAATTCTTCAAATTGCGCACCGCAAGTTGTTGATTCCAAGACAATATCATGGCTTAACGCTTGTTTTATTAAAAAAGAAGAAATAGCATTTTCCAAAGGTGTTTCTCTATAATCAAGCGAATTGAAAGGAATATGAATAACTGGATTCCTGCGGTCCCAATCCCATTTGTCATAAATCCACAAGTCTTTTTCAGACGAATCTCTTGCTGCAAAAAAATGCTTTTCACCTTGATAAATAGACTTCAATGTAGAAATCGTCATTGATTTACCAAAACGACGAGGTCGTGATAAGAAATAGGTATTCCCTCCGCCTTGTGTCAGATTGTAAATAAGTTCTGTCTTATCTACATATACGCAATCCCGAATCCTCAATTCAGAAAACGTTTGTATGCTAATGGGTAGTTTCCTCATCACAACAGCATATTGATTAGTCGTAAGTCAGCAAGTCACAAGTCTTTTAACTTGCTGATTTACAATAACTTATAATATTTAAAAATAGCAATCACTTTGGTTAAAGTATTAATACTGATTGTTTTGCAAAATCAATTCTGCCAAATCATAGACCATCACAGAATCTTGCTTGTCTTTTGCTTTCATACCGTCAGAAAGCATCGTAATACAAAAAGGACAGTTTGCAGCTACGATATTTGCACCGCTTGCAATGACCTCTTCGGCACGTTCCATATTGATGCGCTTATTGCCAGGCTCGTCTTCTTTGAACATTTGCGCACCACCAGCACCACAACACAAGCCATTGGTTTTGCTGCGTTTGAGTTCTGACAATTGTACGTCCAAACTTTCCAAAACAGAGCGAGGTGCTTCATAAACACCATTCGCACGACCCAAATAACAAGAATCATGATAGGTAATTTTTTGACCTTTGAAAACGCCTCCTTCCTTGATTTTTAAGCGACCCGTATCAATCAATTCTTGTAAATATTGAGAATGATGCACGACTTCGTAATTGCCACCCAACTCAGGATATTCATTTTTTAATGTATTAAAACAGTGAGGACAAGCCGCCACGATTCTTTTTACATTGTACATATTGAGTGTTTGGATATTTTGCAAAGCCAACATCTGAAACACAAATTCGTTGCCTGCTCGACGAGCTGGGTCACCAGTACAGCTTTCTTCGTTGCCCAAAATGGCAAATTCAATACCACATTCGTTTAGTATTTTACAAAAAGCAACGGTTACTTTTTGCGCTCGTGCATCAAAACTACCCGCACAACCTACCCAAAATAATATTTCAGGATCTTTACCTTCCGCAGCCATGGCTGCCATCGTTGGAACGTTTAACATATTTTTATCTTTTATTTTTCTTTTATTTTTCTTGTAAAAAAATCTCAGCCATCATACACCTTACACTTCCGCCGCCATATTTCTCTATGGTATAAATTGGAATTGGTAGTATTTCTGTGTGCTTTTCAATTTGAGCAATTTGAGGTCTTGTCAATGATTTGTAGGCTTGTTCGGACATTGCCAAAAATGTTTTTCCTTCGGCATTTTTTATCTGAAGCATATTTCCAGCAAAAGAATTGATTTGCGCAGCACTTAGGTCAATGATTTCTTTGCCAGTGGTTTCGAGCGACCCTACAATATAAGCCCTTTCCATAACATCTAATACAGTATCTAAACCTATTACGCAAAAAGTATCGCCAAGTGCCATCATTACATTTGTGTGATAAATCTGTTGTCCTTTTTCATCAACGGAAGTGAACAACATTTTTCTAAATTTTGTAACGTGACAAAATCTATCCAACACAGCACTGTTTGTTCTTGGACTCAAACAAGCATAAACTATTTTGTTGGGTCTATCCAAAATCATAGAACCAGTACCTTCTAAAAATAAGTTTTCAGCTTCGGATTTTTCAAGGTGATAGACTTTTTCCATTTTAAAATCACGACAAACCTGATTTAAAATGTGTTCTTGCCTTTCCAAACGGCGCATTGGCGCATACATTGGGTACAAAATAGCTTTTCCATCATCGTGAAAAGTTACCCAGTTGTTAGGAAAAATAGCATCGTATTTGACAGGTTCTGCACTATCGTCTGCGACAATTACATTCACGCCTTTTTCACGCAACAACGCTACCATTGCATCAAATTCTGCAATCGCACGTTGGCTGATTTCTTTTTGAGAAATACTTTGGTCATTGGTCTGAAAAGCATTGCTTTCAGCCGTTTGTTCGTTGAAACCGAAGTTTGCAGGGCGAACCATTAAAATATGATTGGTTATTTGAGACATATTATTATTTTACCTTCCTACAAAAATTATTTGTTCTTCTGTCAAAAGTGGTTTTAATTGGTAACTCATTAATAATTGGACAACCGCCAAAACGTCTTTTTCACAATAAATTGCGATGCGTTCAACGTTGCGTTCTTGCCAATAGACTCTGCCAACTTCTGAGCCATCTATATCATCTTTCGGAGAAGGAAAACCAAAAACAGCAGCTAAAAGTTTTAAGGAAGTATAATTTTTTCCATCGCCAAATTTCCACATTTCCAAGGTGTCCAAAAGGTGTTTGGTTTCCCAAGGTTTTTTACCAGAAATATCCAACATTGTTGGCAGCGGCAAACCATTGAGCAACATTCTGCGGCAAATGTACGGAACATCAAACTCTTTTAGGTTATGTCCACAAAGAAAATGTTTGTTTGGATCACTAAAAGGTTTTTTTAATAAATTACAAAAATCTTCTAAGATTACTTTTTCGTCGTCGCCAGCAAAAGATTTCAAGCGAACTTGCCATTTTCCTTCGGCATTGGCAGAAAGAAAACCAACTGAAATACAGCAAATTTTACCAAATTCGGCATAAATACCAGCACTTTCATAAGTATTGGCAGCTTCTTCGTCTGTGATTTCTTCGTTGTATTTTTTCAAAATACTACGACTTTTGTGCTTCCAAAGGTATTGAAAGGTTTCGTCAAGTTCCAAATACGTTGCTTTTTGGCTGACGGTTTCGATGTCTAAAAATAAGATATTTTGAAGTTGCATATTGTAAAGGCGACTTTAGTCGCATATTTGTTGTAAAGGCGACTAAAGTCGCATAACTATCAAGGCGTGCGACTTTCCCAAAAGAGTCCCTTTGGGAAGGTCGCTACTACAAGTTGCAAATATACAACGATTTTTTTAGACTACAAAATAGAATGTTTTAATACGTTAAATGATGTATTTGTGACATCAAAAGGTACTACAAATGATGTATTTTCAGCTTTTCGCACAATAAAATTTAACTAAATTCGCTTTTATTAAAAATTAATTTTTACATTTGCAAAGAAATTATGAGAAAGTAATTTTCTATCCTATTCAATTCTTTTATTGATAATTATACATTTAATTTCTTTTGCATATTGGCAAAAGATTAATATATTTCATATTCATTTTTTAAAACATAATAAAAAATTCTAAATCAATTAGTTATGGACACGAATCAAAAGAAAAAAAACAACTACCCATTAATTATCGGTTTGCTAATCGCAGGTTTATTGGGAACGAATGCGTACTGGATGTTTAACAACAATACGCAATCTACGCAAATCGCTTCTTTGGATACCAAAGTAGATGAAACAGAAAAATTACGCCTCGACCTCGAAAAACAATATTACGAATCTCTTTCTCAATTGGAAGAAATGAAAGGTAGCAATACCGAATTGAATAAAGTAATTGATGCTCAAAAAGCGCAACTTTCTCAACAAAAAGCAAAAATTGACGACTTAATCCGTACTAAAAAAGATTTAACAAAAGCTCGTGCAGAAATGGACGGTATGCGTACGCAGTTGAATCAAGCATTGGCAGAAGTTCAACAATTGCGTAATGACAAAGATGCTTTAACGAAAAAAGTAGCAGAAGTAGAAGCGACAGCAGCGACTTTGCAAACGAATTTGTCACAAGTTACAACTGAAAAAGAGCAAGTTGCGTCAAACTTGAACGAAACTCAGAAGAACTTGGCTGAAACTCAAGCTCGTGAAGACAACTTGAAGAAAGTAATCAAAGTTGATAAAGTTATGTTGATTCCTATCAACTCAAAAGGAGAAGAAACTCGTAAGGCAAAAAGTACTGATGGTTTCAAAATCAATTTCAAAACTGCAAAAAATGCTTTTGCAAAAGGTGATGAAACATTCTTAGTACAGATTATTTCTCCACAAGGTGTGACAATTGGCAACAAAATCATGAAGGCACAATTGAACAATGGTGAAGAATTTTCTTATACAACCTCTTCAAAAATGTCTTACAATGGCACTGAACAAGATGTTACTTCAACAGTGCTTTTTGAAGATATGAAAATCGAGCCTAAAATTCCTTACGAAGTGAAAATTTATCACAGAGGTGAATATGTTGGCGGAAATAGCTCAAAAACATTGAAAAAAGGTATTTTTTAAAATTCTAAATTTTTTTAAATTCTAAATTCAAGATTTTAAATTCTAAATTTTAGGATTTTCACTTTAGATAAAAATCGCATTGGGAGTTATTTCCAATGCGATTTTTTTTTGGAGTTTGGGTTTTAACCCGAACCTTGTTTGTTCGGATTAAAATCCGAACTCCAGAAACACCCAAGCTCCCGCCTTATAAATCAGCCATAAAATAAACCCAATAAAACCTAAAATACAACTATAAATAAGTACAGGAAAAAGTATTTTTTTCCAACGTGGTGTTTTGGCTCGTAAGAGTATTATTCTCCACGTTTCCGTAACACGATGATTTTCTGCGCCAACTATTTCATTAATTTTATCTATGTATTGCTGTGCTACATCAAAATTTTTATCAATAACAGCGTTATTGAAGCAAAATCCCAAAATATCTTTAATCTCCTCTACGAAAAAACTCTTTCTACTTGGGTAAGTTGCGTGAAGATCATTGACTATTGAGCCATACATTGTATTTAACTGTTCTCGTGTTTTTTCTTCACATTGTTCATTGTAATACATTTCTTCGTAAAGTGCCATAGGTGTTTGCGAACAATGTTCCTTCATTTCGAGCATGACTGAACACCAAGACTCCTGGTCACCAGCATCTTCAAAATACTCAATAAGATGAGAATAAATATTAGGATAGCCTGGATATTTTGCTTTCATATCCAGTAACCATAGAAGGTTATTGCACTTTTCCGCAAGCTCGTCTTCGGCATCTTGATAATCCAATAAAACCTCCAAGGGCCATGCGCTAAAAAAATACCCTAATTTTTCTTTTGTAATGCGCAAATCGCCATTTGGAAATGAATAGGTTTCGTAATTGTTATGATTGTACATTTGAGTTAAAAAAAGGTCATTAACCTCTTTCATGGTTTTGTGAGGACTTCTTCTTGCTCTAATCTTTGTTGATTTTGAATCTTTTAAAAATTTCATCGTATGTTCGTTAAATTTGAGAGCGAAGGTAAGAATTTTTTATTTTTTGAAGAAAAAATAATGATTTTTATTTTACGACTACTTTCTTATTGGATATTGGTTATTAGATATTAAAGATATTAAAGATATTACAAATGCTTGTTACTCAATATTTTACATAAATTCAAAATCCCAAAACCAGAAGTTGAACGAATAATCTATGCGTAAAATTTTTAACCACGAAATAAAATTCGGCAAAGCCAATTTTAGCTAATTTACACAGATTACACGAAACGAAGTTCGGCAAAGCCAATTTTTAATTCCACTAATACTTTGAAACAAAGTTTCAAAGTCGAATTTCACGAATTTCTTACGTTAATTAAGTGTACATAAATTAATCCTTCAGCTTCCAAAACCACTTTCCGACGTGTAATATTATAAAAATCTTGTTTTGTTCATCAAAATCTCCTATCTTTGCAAAGTTGTGAATTGATTACAAAATTGGATAAAAGACATTTTTGAATTTTGAAAGTGGCGGTACTTTGCCGTTGTGAATTGATTACAAAATTGGATAAAAGACATTTGGTTTGACTACAGCCTACGATTCGGCTAAGTTGTGAATTGATTACAAAATTGGATAAAAGACATTAGTACTACAATGTAGCCCAAGAAGAGCATAGTTGTGAATTGATTACAAAATTGGATAAAAGACATTTAATTTAAAAAAAAATTTAAGCACCCGAAGGTTGTGAATTGATTACAAAATTGGATAAAAGACATTTTTGGTTATTCTATTTAAAGCGCCTTCTGGTTGTGAATTGATTACAAAATTGGATAAAAGACATTAGCAGCTGTTGCCGCAACAGGCATTGTAGGGTTGTGAATTGATTACAAAATTGGATAAAAGACATTCTTCAGGTTTATCGAAATACGCAACCTTTGGTTGTGAATTGATTACAAAATTGGATAAAAGACATTAATAAGTTAAGATATATTCTGCAAGTCGCTGTTGTGAATTGATTACAAAATTGGATAAAAGACATTTGTAATTAGTAAAAATATAACTGTTAAAAAGTTGTGAATTGATTACAAAATTGGATAAAAGACATTCTAAATTATAGGACTATCTTTGCACTATAGTTGTGAATTGATTACAAAATTGGATAAAAGACATTAACTAAAAATAGACCTCTATGATTTTCTAGTTGTGAATTGATTACAAAATTGGATAAAAGACATTGTTCGGGTATGAGTTCAACAAAGTATGTGAGTTGTGAATTGATTACAAAATTGGATAAAAGACATTATTTTACAGTAGCACCAGCACCAGCCGTAAGTTGTGAATTGATTACAAAATTGGATAAAAGACATTATAAATTAATGACAGTAACAACTGTAAAAGGTTGTGAATTGATTACAAAATTGGATAAAAGACATTTAAATTAATGACAGTAACAACTGTTCAAGGTTGTGAATTGATTACAAAATTGGATAAAAGACATTCACTTGTTGTACAAGTATTGCCATTTGTAAGTTGTGAATTGATTACAAAATTGGATAAAAGACATTTTGAAAACGGAGAACTTGTGTACGTTGGTCGTTGTGAATTGATTACAAAATTGGATAAAAGACATTATTAACCTATGTTTTAGCCTCGTTTGGCGTTGATTATCAACGACTTATGTGGTAAATTAGGATTGAAAAAATGAGTAAAAATGCCGCATTTTCTATCGAAAAGCGGCATTTTTTCATTTGTAATGTCATTGTTTAGCGTTAAAACATCTCTAATTGAAGTACTTCTTGCTGTGGATTGGCTACTTCAATTTTGCCTCTAAAATTTCGGATTTGGCTAAATTGTTTGTCCGTAATCGTAGCGATACTGACCAAACCTTTTGGCGGTACAATTTCCCTGACCCTTCGGATGTGCGTTTCGGCATATTCCATGCTCGGGCAGCAACGGATGTAAATAGAGAATTGGTGCATTTCGAAACCATCTTTCAAAAGGCGTTTGCGAAATGAAGAAGCGTCTTTGCGCTCTTTTTCTGTGCCAGTAGGCAAATCAAACATGACAAATATCCACATGATGCGATAAGCGTTGAATCGGAGTTTTTGTTCCATTGTGAAAAAAATTGATCTCTCCCGACCTCTCCAAAGGGCGATGTCATTAAGCTAAGGGTTTTGAAATGTGTTGCTTCGCAAAAGATTAGAACAGCGTTTTCTGATGCCCTCACCCTATTCCTTCGGAATAGGGTGAGGGCATCAGAAAGTAAATTTAGGCTGTTGAGCAAAGCATTTAAAGTCAAATTTCTTAGCTTAATGACATTGCCCCAAAGAGAGGCGATGTAGAGTGCTGATTTATGTAATTAAGTTACGCAGGTAGCACGTGCTTTAGCACGTGAAGATTCACGTGCTAAAGCACGTGCTACCTTAAGATTATACGATAATCGGATAAGACATTTTTCGGATTTCTCCTTCGTAGCATTTCAGCAAACTTGTTGCGCTACGCTGCAAAGCAATCATCAAAGGGCTGCGCATTTCTCCAAAATCAGTATCGTTTGCCAATAATCCTAACAATCTTTGTTTGTGAGCTTGGCTCAATTCAGTAGAAAAATTAGGATGTTCGAGTGCTACGATTTCAGCTACTTGCCTATCTACAAAAGGGCGATAAGGTTCCATGAGGTCGTCGGCAAGGCAATAAGCATTGTTTCGATTGTGGTGATTGATGCCCAGTGTACAATGTAAACCAACGCCTACAATAGCCCTTGCGGTCGCTGCCCGAAGGATAGCGTAGCCATAATTGAGCAAATTGTTGGGATAATCGCCATACCTATCTCGTTGAAAATCAGGTACATAGTCTTTGAAAAGTTGCGACCAATAGTAACGTGCGGCTACAGCTTCACGGTTTGTGCTGTCACCACTTATGGTTTCTTTGACCATAGTACGAAGTTTGCCTGACGAACCTTTGATTTGTTCTAATACGATGGCTTGATTTTCAATTTTAGCTTTTATGGTTTGTTGCCAAAGCTGTTTTCGTAGCGGTTCGGTTGTTTCGAGTTGTAGTCGGAAGCGTTCATTTTGTCGGTCATTGCCATCAAAAGGAAGCAACATCGCAGAAGGTAAGTGTTTTTCGTCACAATAAATGACCGCAACGTTGTGGTGAATGAGTTTTTGCGTAGCGACTTGCGAAATAGTTACTTGCGGATGATCCAACAGCAAAAAGCCAATGTCTTCGATAGGAACGCTGCGCTCTGTTTGTACTTCACATTCTTTCTGACGGATAAGGAGTTGTTCGTTGCGGGTACTGAGGTAGTACGGATTCGCAAAATAAAGGGTTTTTTTGAGCATGAGGATATTAAATTTTGATTTACAATGTTTTATAAATATTTATTTTTTTAATATAAAATATTTACAACAAAAAAAGTGCCGAAATTTAATTTCAGCACTTTTATTTTTTACCCTTGTTTTATTCTTTTACAATAGGTGTTATTTTGCCCGAAGGGCTAATTGTAAAATCTGTTCCTTCTACTAAACCATAAAATTGCGAGTGATATAATTTTCTATAGGAAGATTTTTTCTCATGTAATTTATATTCACCTCCTTCTAATGTTAAGTTAGTACTTGTTCTTGCTTCTTTATGCCGTATCATAGCAATAACAGAGTAAACGTATGTTGTATTTCCTACTTTCAAGTTCATAATAGAAAGTCCTTTCAGAACAAAAAGCCTTTCGCTCAACTCTTTTATATCTTCCCAATTGACAGTATCTTTATCATTTTCAAGTAATAATACAGATTTTCCTCTTTGTAATATTGCATATAAAGGCAATTCAAGGCTATTTCCTTTTTTGTCCGTTTTGACTTTTATATTTGGAAAAAGAGAATGAATCGTAGCTTTGCTTTTCGATAGTTTCAATAAATTGACCAATTCAAAATCTCTTTCTTTTTCTCCTTTATAAATTGCCAAAGCGTAATTTTCATCATTAGCCGCATATACAAAATGCTTGTGTTCGCTGTTTTCCTTGCGATGCGATTGTTTTTTAATCGGCATCGGGGACATTTTATCTTGAAAAATACGTACTTTATGTATCGGAGTACTTACGCCACCTGCTATTTTAGGCGGTAAAGCGATGCCTTCACTTTGCGCTTTTTTGAGTCCTATAGTTTGAAAAAGTGCTTTTATTTTTTCATCAACTATTTTTTCAATATCTGCATCTTTTAGGTCAATCACATTTACCCTTTTTACGAAGTGCATTTTATTATCGCTTGGCGCAATGATTTTTCCATACAGTGTATCTTTGTGCAGCGAACCTCTGATGCCTTTGCCTTCTATAAATTGACCTTTGAGTTCTTTTCCTTTTTCATCGTACTGTTTTTTCTTGGTTTGCTTCAATGTATTGTCACTAAAACTATGCGCAATCAACACATTATCAAGTATTTGTGCGATGTCTTGATTAAAATTTTTCCAAGGTTTTGAGAAAGAAGGCTTTATTTTTTTCTCGTCTGCTTGATAGTATTCCGCCAAAGTATTGTAGCGTTGATAAGTCATGCAGCTTATCACAATAGCATCTTGCAAGTGATGATTGTGGTTGTCACGAGATTTCGTTTCATCATTATCTTGTAAGCCCCAAAGTTTTCGGAAAGCAGCCGTTGCTGTACCTTTCACGGTACTCACTCGCTTAAAATAAGATTTTAAAAACAAAGTAGCATACTTCGTAATAATGCCAGTGTCCACCAATTGACTATTTTTGAACCCCGCTTTTATTTCTTCCATCGTGAAGCGGCGGTATTTTTCGCCAATGTAACCGAGTTCGAGTTGCGCTTTGTGTTTTCGCTGAATCCTGGCATCTTTTGTTGCTTTGTCTTCACTTCCGTTGCCTTTTTTGTTTTTATTGACAATCCATTTTAGTTTATCTATTTCATCATTCCAATGTTTTAAGCAATGTAAAATCACCTCTTTATCAGACAAACCTAACTCAAAAAGTTCAAAAGGTGTTCTATTTTGCTTGATTTTTCTATTAAAATCTGCACAACAAAGTGTCAAGTTGGCTTGTGAATCATCGTAAGAACGGCTACGAGGCAGCGTATGTTCCAAATCCCAAAGTTCGCCATTGAAAAGGTCAGCAAAGCCAATTGATTTATCCGTATAAATACATTTTTCTTTTTGCTCTTTCCAAAGTCGGAATCGTAGCAAATCATCATCAGTTGGATTATAATCTTTGATTTTAAAATGTTCCTCGTATTTTTCCTTGATTTCTAAGGTGTCTTTCTTTCGCTGATTGAACTTATCATTCTGATGATATTGAATTGCTTTTCGCTTGTTTGCATCATTCAAATCTCTCGCCAACTCAATAACAATGTGCGTATCATCATCAATATCTCCTTGAATAATCAAGTCATTGATGAGGTGACGCAACTCATGTAAAGCCTTCATTGCCATAGGATTACGCACAGCACTGACCATCGGACTACCCAAAAGATCTTCTGCTTTCTGATACGTTTCTACTGCCGAAGGATGATAGAGTTTTTGTAATTTTTCTTCGCTTGTATCAAAATTATCTGTGAGCCAATTTTTGATTTTTTGTTCCAACCTTTGTTTTTTCAAAAATTCAGGTACTCTTTTGGTAATCACTTGAGTTTGGTACAAATGATTTGCTTTGTCAAAAATAGCTTTTTGTTTTGTTGCTGCTATTTTTTTCCAAGTCGCTTCACCAAAATTCGACTGCAATTTTTCTAATAATTCATCATTATCGGTTTGGTCAAAAACATATTCTTTGCCACCGCTTCTTAGTTCTGCTCTAAAATAAGTAATCATCGCATTTACAGCCTCAACAATCGTATTATCGTCTTTGTCATTTTCTAATAATATAGACAATTCGTTGATAATCAAAATTTTATGATTGTTCCAAATGTCTTTTCCTATGATGGTTTCTATGTTTGCCAAAAATACAGACAGCGAATAAACAAAGCCTTTTTCCAAAAAAGGAAGAATTTTTCGAGTCGCCTTTTCACTCAGTGAAGCGTAACCATCTTTGAGTCGTACTCTACTAAATTTTTCAGCGTCTTTTTCATTCAATCCCAAACGATTCATCGCCCAAGTTTGGCGATTTTCGTCCTCCATAGTTTCCCAAACGTGCCAAATGTCATAAGCAGAAATATTGATTTTTTTAGTCGTATCTTTGTATTCGTACTCACAAACTCGGCTAAAATTTTGCCAATCTTCGCCACAATATTCCATCAGTCGAGCAATCGTTGGGCAACCTGCTGCCATTACTTTTTTACCATCATAATTAGAGCTATAAACAACGCACGTTTTTTTGCTTTCTTTGTTCAGAAATTTTACAATATCCTCAAAATCAAACAAATCTACGCTTTTTCTAAAAAAAAGATGCTTCACTTTCAACCATTCTACGTCACTCAAAGGACGAGGCGCAGGGTCATAATTTGATTTTACTTTAATGTTATTGATTTGCTGATATAATCTAAAAAGCTCATACGTCGGACTACTCAACAAAGCCCGAGTTTTACTTTTTTCGAGCGTACATTTTCCGACCGTATGTTTTTGAGATTTTAAAGGACGCTGAAAGAAAATAGCCTTGTAAAGTTTGTCTTTTTGAACTTCATCTAAGCCTTGTTTCGCTACAATTGCTTCAAATTCAGCCAAATACAAAAGCCTCGAAGATTTTACTTCTTCTTTACTTTTTGCTTCTATTTCTTCAGCTTTTAGTTTTGGATTTGGGCGCAATCTTGCTCGTTCGCCATTACTTATTTTTTCAACTAAATCATTGATTAATAGCTTATTAGGGTTTTTATTTTGAAAATTTAGTAGAAAATCAAGGTCTTTTGGTAAAGCACCTTCTGCACTGTCTTTTTTACCACTTTTGAAACCACGACGCTGACAAATATGATACAGCGCACGTCCTAAAAAATAAGGCGACACTTTGCCTTGTGTAGCTTTCAATCGGCACTCGTAAGGATTCATCATCAACCATTCATTGAAAGCGATTCCTTGCGGGTATTCAAAATCTTTATCGCTACTGTAGTTCGCCCAATTGTCGAGTTCGCTATGTTTCAGCGGACACATTCCAAAATCAATCAAGGCACGAAGTGTCGCAATTTTACGCAATTTTCTACGATAAAAGCGTTTCCGTACACTACGAAAACTTGTTCGAGTGGCAGCTAATGAAAACTCGCCACTTTTATCTTCTCCAACACCTTTTGAAAAGATGCGTACACCATGTTTGATAATTTGATTTTGGTCATCTCCAAGCGATTCATCACGTAAAGCCCAACCAATAGAGTTTGTTCCTAAATCAAGACCTAAATATTTCATAATTGATAAGATTAAAAGAGTTTCTTAGTGTTTTTTTAATGAATTATAAATCAAGTTGTAAAAATATGATAAAAAATTTGTATATTAAAATTTTTATTATTATTTTTGCAGTCCAATT
Organism: Saprospiraceae bacterium; assembly: GCA_043777755.1. Lineage (GTDB taxonomy): Bacteria > Bacteroidota > Bacteroidia > Chitinophagales > Saprospiraceae > CANHEE01. Next base: position 8,535 of record JAYWHK010000242.1, on the reverse strand, counting down.
TTAATCTTTTCACAATAAGGTGTTTTACACCGAAGCTGGAAGGCTATAGCACTGCTGAGGTAGTGCTTTTTTTTGCAACCCTATACCATTAGGCTTGAATTTTGGTAACAAAAAAAATGACGCCTCCTTGCGAAGAACGTCATTTACATTACATATTTGATTGACCCTATCTTTAAATAATTAATTACACTATTTTTTTTAGTTATTTAATGTTTGTTATTGTTTGAAATGGTTCTAATTAATTGAAAACCAAAACAATACAACAATTATAAACAATAACAAACTTTTAAAACAGTGTATTAATAATTATTAATTTCTTATTATATTCACACCTTCTTCTTCAAATTTCAACACACGTACTTCTGTACGGCGATTGCGTTGGTGTTCTTCTTCGTTGCAGTTTTTGCCATCGGTACAACCGTTTGTAATCATCGCTTCGCCATAACCTTTTGCTTTCAAACGAGAACTTGCAATTCCTCTCGAAATCAAATAAGTCACTGCTTCACTTGCTCTGCGTTGCGACAAATCCATGTTATACTCGAATTTTCCACGACTATCCGTATGTGAACTCAGCTCTACTTCAAGGCTCTCGTGTGTTAGCATAACTTCTGCCAATCGCAACAATCCAGCCGAAGCATCTATGCGAATATTTGCCTTATTGTAGTCGTAATAAATGTCTTGCAACTCAATTACAGCACCTGTTTTTAGCATTTTCCCTTCAAAAGATGATGCTTTTGTTGTACTTACTATTGGCGCAGGTTTTTCCTTCGTTAGCGGAATTTTATACTCAGGCGTTTTGACCAAATCAATGCCTTCTACTGTCAAAGTATGCGGCAAATATCCTGCCAATTCGCCTTTCAAAGTGTATTGTCCACTTGCGACAACAGGTAGTTCAAAGTTGTTTTTTTGCTCCATTTTTGGCTCTACATTCGGACCAGAAACAGTGACAAAAGGATTATTCAAAATTGCTCCAGTTTCAGCATCAATGTAAATTATTTTTGCCAAAACGATTTTATTCTTATCGTTATCTTCTTGATTATCAGGTGTATTTGTATTTTTTTTCCAAAAATATATGTCGTCAGCACCTGCTCCGTTTTTGCGATTAGAACTGATGTAACCTGCTTCTCCACCTGATTTTTCACTGTAAGAAAAATCGTCCATAGAGGTATTGAAAGGTGTTCCTACATTTTTTACATTGCCAAAAACATTGTTTTGATTTTCTGCCGAAAAAATATCCAAACCGCCCATTCCTTTGTGACCATTTGAGGCAAAAAACAATTGTTCTTTTTCATTGATAAAAGGGAAAATTTCATTGCCAGAAGTGTTCACTTCTGCGCCCAGATTTTGAGGTTCTGACCAGCGTCCATTTTCCAAACGAGTAAGCCACAAATCCATTCCTCCTTGACCTCCATCACGGTTTGATGCAAAGTAAAGGCGTTTTCCATCGTTGCTTAATGTTGGGTGACAATTGCTAAATTCGTCGCTGTTGAAAGGCAATTCCACAGCATCAGACCAAGTTCCGCTTTTATAATGAGAAATAAAAATTTTCAAATCACGCTGATTACTCGTGTTTTTTCCAGTAGGATTTGTTCGAGAAAAATACATTGTATTGCCTGCACGATTGAACGTTGCCGTTCCGTCGTGGTAACGCATATTCAGCTCAGGACCAAAAGGCTTGATTTCGCTGATGCTGTTTTCATTGACATCTGCGTAATACAAATCAGAATAAGCCGTTCCCGTCCAAGAATCTTTGCAAACATTGCTTGCTTTTTTGGTAGAAGTCAAAACGACACCGCCTTTGAATGGAATCGCTGAAAAATCAGCAAATTCTGTATTTGCGCCTTGAAGTGCTTGAATATCTATGTTTTTTTTAGAAAAAACCTTCAAATCGTCGCAAGATATTATAAAAGAACGTTTTGTGTCTTTCGATTTTGCTTGATATTGTGCATAAAAAGTGACTGCTTTTTCACATTTTCCGTTGCTCAACAATACTTCTGCATAGTGCAAAATATCTTCTTGGTCAGGGTCTAAACCCATCAGACTTTCGTAGTAATATTCTGCATTTTCGTAGTCCCCATTCAAGCGATAACTGTTTGCCATTTGTAACAAAGAGCTACGGCTTTGTGGTTCACCTATTGCGTTATAGGTGTTGATTGTGGACGTGTAAGCCACATTTTTGTATTGTTTTTCAGCTTTTTCGATGGTTTGTGCTTGTAAAAAGCTGCTTACCAACAAAGCAATATATAAGGTTGAAATTGATTTTTTCATTTAAAAAATGTGTTTTGTATGCAAAAACGGGATAAATTTTCGATTTCTACTTTTGCAGGATAGGAACACTGATGAAACTGATTTTTATGATTTTTTATGTTTTGTTCGGGTTGAAACCCGAACTCCAGTTTAAAAAAATCTTAAATTGGTGATGTTGTCTTTTGCGCAATTGCAAAAAGTATGTTCCAACATGATTTCAAAACTACCTTTTGAGCTTTTTCGCAAAGCGGAAGTTGTAAAATCATAAGACATTCCCAAACGGGTTTGACCACTGAGTTGGTACTGAATCATACCATCAATACTGTCACCAGGGCGAAGCGATGCGCCAACCCAAAGTGTATTCATAAAGACCAAGTTGGCGTTCAAATCAACGACCAATGGTGCGCTTGGATTGAACGTTAGCATGGCAGAAGGCACTAATTTCACATTTGTTCCAACGGGCAATACTGCACCACCTGTCAAAAACATATTGCGAACAGATTTTCCTTTTGGATTTAACTGATATAGGTGACTTTTGAGCAATCTTGGCACTGAAAAACCTACATAATAGCGTTTTGTTGCAAAATAAGCTCCTGCTCCGAAGTTTGGCGCAAGGCGTGTTGCACTTGATGCAGTGGTCGAAATTACGTTGTCTATTGCATCACTTGGATTGGCGTTGGAAAGGTCAAAATTGCCGTATTCCATTTCGCCACGCAAGCCCAAAGAGAGCGTTCCACCAGCCATTTTTATTTTGTAGCTGTAATCCAATGCGCCAGAATAGGTCTGCGTTACACCGATTTTGTCGGCATAAAGGCTGAGTCCTGCACCACATTTTCCGTTGAAAAAAGGCGTATGAACAAAGGCGTTCATGGTGCGAGGTGCGCCATCAATTCCTGCCCATTGGTGACGGTACAATCCGCCAACGGTCAAGTCATCTTTGCTGCCTGCATAACCAGGATTGTAAGCCAAACGATTGAATGCAAAATGCGTGTATTGGCTTTCATGTTGCGCTTTCATACTGAAAACCAACAATATATGTATGGATAAAAAGAGTATTTTTTTCATTTGAAATAAAAACCCATCCTAAATTTTTCCTTTTAAAAGTACTTACTAACGTAGGAATTAGGGTTGTTTTTAGTTAAAAAACTTTTGATTAACTTTTGTAAAACTTAGCGTATTTTTTTAATCACGAATTTTAGCTATACTCATCTGCATTAGGTTTTACACTTTTAGTAAAAATGAATTTTAGAGAACCTACAGCACTTTGTCATCTTTGTCCAAAGGACTCCTTCGTGAGAGCGATAACGAAAAGAACTCGAAATAAGTGTTTGCAATAAGCGTGAACTTAGAGAAAACCTTTTATCTGGTTCTTCAACCTTTATGGTTGAAGATGACAAAGTGCTGTAGATTTGCTATATTTTCGTTTTTAAGGGTAAAATCTTATGCGTTACAGTATAATTAATTTTTTTGAAAACGAGTAATTTTTGAAAAGCACGACTCTAAAAGTCCTCTCCTTTGGAGAGGATTTAGGAGAGGTCTTAATTCCTCAATAGTGTAATATAGCCTATTTGACATTCTTTGCCGTCCACATCAGGTTTGAAGATGTAGTAATATGTTCCAGAAGGCAATTTTTCGTTGTTGTAAGTACCTTCCCAATCGTTGTTGTAAGGTTGTGCGCTATACACTTCGCTGCCCCAACGGTTGAATACTTTAAATTCTGAATTTTTGAAAGATTCAATACATTTTATTTTTATAAAATCATTTGCACCATCGCCATTTGGCGTAAAAATATTCGGAACGGTACAGTCTTCACTTGGGTCAGGATTGTCCTTGATGGTTTCTACGTTGAGTATTACTTTTGCAGATTTGCAAATGTCAGCGCACTCTTTGTAACATATTTTATATTCAAAATAATCATCTCCAAAAAAGCCATTGTTTGGCATATAAGTGATTTGATTGTTTTGAACAATTGCCTTGCCATTTGCGGGCCCTGTTGCGATGGAAATTGTCCACTCGTTTTGCGCATCGGTTTTGTCATTTTCTAAAACATTAATGATAAAAGAAGTATTCTCTTTGCCCATTGCCTTGTCGTCATTTGCCAATAATTTTACATTTTTTGGCAAAATATTGACTTTAATATTTGCTTTTTCAGAAAGATTCGAGCGACAACCATCTTTGTCATAAACTTTTGCGCTGTAAGGAGGAATTGCATCAGGGCTGTCCGCTGCCAAAGTCAAGTTTTTTTGAGAAGACTTTGAAAGTGTATCGCCAACGCCATTTATCCAAACGATTCTGTCCACATTCGGGTAATTGTTTTTTATATCAATATTGATAAAACCATTACAAATTGGCGTTTGATAAACTAAAATTGGCAAATCCAAGGTTCTATCGCAGTTAATATCTCTAAAATTCGGGAAACCGTCGCTGTCCAAATCGCCGCAAGGTGCGCCAGTTGGACATTCTACTTTGTCTGGTTTACCATCGCCATCAGTGTCCAAATCACGGAAATCGGGGATTCCATCTTTGTCAAAATCAGGGCAATTATTCGCCAATCCGCACTCATATTTGTCAGGAAGACCATCGTTGTCAGAATCTAAATCATCAACATCAGGCGTACCGTCTTTGTCAGTATCTTCGCAAGCAATTCCTTTTGTAGAACATTCGTAACCATCGTCAATGCCATCACCGTCACGGTCAATGTCACGGAACGCAGGTTTGCCATCACCATCAATATCAGAACAGTTTTTTGATTGATTGCCACACTCGGTAGCATCAGGAAGTGAGTCATTGTCAGAATCTAAATCATCAACATCAGGCGTACCATCTTTGTCGGTGTCTTCGCAAGCAACGCCGCCAGAAGTACACTCATAGCCGTCCCAAAGTCCATCGCCGTCACGGTCGATGTCACGGAACGCAGGTTTGCCATCGTTGTCAATGTCAGAACAAGATTTTGATTGATTGCCACATTCCGAAGCGTCAGAAAGAGTGTCGTTGTCAGAATCTAAGTCGTCCACATCAGGTTTTCCATCGTTGTCAGTATCTTCACAAGCGATACCTTTAGTAGTACATTCGTAGCCGTCCCAAAGTCCATCGCCATCACGGTCAGCATCACGGAACGCAGGCTTGCCATCACTGTCAATGTCAGAACAAGTTTTCGATTGATTGCCACATTCAGTTGCATCAGGAAGTGTATCGTTGTCAGAATCTAAATCGTCCACATCGGGCGTTCCATCTTGGTCTGTGTCTTCGCAAGCGATGCCAGCCGAAGTACATTCGTAACCGTCCCAAAGTCCATCGTTGTCACGGTCATCGTCACGGAAAGCAGGTTTGTTATCTTTATCTAAATCTACGCAAGGCATAGAATTACACTCGTTTTTATCCAAAAGTGTATCGTTGTCACTGTCTAAATCACGAAAATCTGGTTTTCCATCTTTGTCAGTATCTGTTGGTTTGGAGTTTGCGCCTAACACAACACCCAAAAGATTAACAGAAGGATTGCCAATTCCAATCACGCCGTCGAGGTCACTGTCTGGAATATCCGCTTCGTAAGTATCTAACAAATTGTCATTGTCCGAATCTTTATCGTGAAAATCTGGTGTTAAATCACCATCTGTATCACGAACATCAGAAGTAGATTTGATATTTGGATTGGTGATGTCATAAACTTTGCCATTTTGGTCGGTGTTTGGTATTTTTCCAGTACCCAAAAAACCATTGTTGTCAGGATCATTTTCAGGGCGGTCAGCTTCTACTACGTCCATGATTCCATCATTGTCAGAATCGTGGTCGTGCCAATCAGGGATACCATCTTTATCAAAATCCAAAGGATTTGGAATTGGTTTCGCTGTTTTTGCAGGATCAATCAATGGATTCAAACCTTGCGAAGCGGTCAAATTATTGACGGGTGAAGGATTGTCCAAACGACCATCGTTGTCAATGTCAGAGGCAGTATAAAGTTGTTCTGCCAAGTCATTGATACCGTCGTTATCTGAGTCCAAATCGTCGTGGTCAGGATATTTGTCATTGTCATAATCTATTGGAATGTAAGTAATTTGAGCTGTCAAACTACTTGGATTTGAATCAATTAAATCGTATAAACCATTGATTCCAAACACATTAGGCAAACCATCAACAACACCATTTCCGTCAATATCAGGTTGTTTATGCCCAGCTTCGGCTAAGTCTGTAATACCGTCATTGTCAGCATCTAAATCTAAAAAATCAGGAACTTGATCACCATCTGTATCGTATAAAGGATTGATAAAATCGCATTTTCCGTCGTTGTTAGCGTCCAACATATTGTTAGGAACGGCATTGTCTTTTGCATCAAGGTAATTCGGAATAGCATCTTTGTCTTCATCGCCACTTGGGTCTTTTCCGCCAGGAAGACAAGTAAAACCTCCGCCTACTGTATGGCAATATTCCATGGCATCAGAAACGCCATCGTTATCATCGTCCAAGTCCACAGTATTCGTAACCTTATCGTTGTCGCTGTCAATTCCAGGAACTACAGGTGGCACAGGCACACAATCGCCAACTACTGCAATGGTCAAATTATTTGTAAAAGTCAAAGATTTATTGACATACGCCCAATAATCCAACATTTTGAGGTTTCCCCAATTGTTCATGTACGTGTAAGGTGTTGTCGTTTCTTTTGCTTTACCAGAAGTTCCGCCTCCACTTACACCACCGCCAACTGCGGAGTGGTCATAATAAAAAGTGGAATCAGGCGCACCAAGTCCATTCAAACGCTTGAATTTGATACCGCCAGGATTATTTTCAATGTCAAACATCATAATGTGGATTTCTCCACCTTGAATGTCTGTCATAAAATTAAATTGGAAAGAAGGAGTGAGCGCAACAGGTGTTCCGTTGCCATAATTTCCATCCCAAAAAACACTATCCACACCAGCTTTTAGTGTTTTTGGAAAAGCCAAATCCATCACATCGTAAAAATCACCATTGCTGTTCAAATCTACACGAAAAATCATATCGCCAACAAAATTGCTTGTAAATTTGATAAAACCACCTTTTCCAGGTACAATCATATTGCCTTTGCAACCTGCTGTAGCGGATTTGAACTCAAATGCTTTAAACTCTGTGGCATCTTTTGGATTGTTAAAAAGCCACGTTTCGTGCGTATTGTTTCTAAACACATCTGTCACCTTCGCCTTGCTTGGCATATCAGGATTTGGAGGTGAGAAAAATATTTTATTATTGATTACATTGTTATAATCTTGTGCTTGTGGGTCGTAAAAATAATACTTATTCGGAAGCCAAGTCGTCGGGTCGCCATTGCGAGAATAGGTATCTTGGCTCATTGATTTGTACGCACCTTTCATATTTTTATTGACCAAACCTTTTGAGCTGGAAGAAATAGGAAAGCCCCAAGGATCAACATTTACAAAATCAATATAGTACTGATAACCATCATTGGTCAAAATATAGTAGCTTGGATTTACCAAATTGCCATTTTCATTCACTGCCGAAATGTGTTCGTTAGTATAGACACGACCTTTGAGAAGGTTGCTTCCAACAGCATTTCCAGCACCGTTTTGTGAAACAGTGATGTCGTAACCAGTGATGACACGCATAATCGTTGGCTGATTTGCAGCACGAGTCCATGCTTGCTGCATTTCCAAGTTGGCAAATTTTTTCAATTCATAACCTGGAAATTCAAAAAGAACCGTATAAATACCTGTTTCTGAAGCACTTATAACGCCAGGAATATAACCGCCGTCTTTTTTAGAGCCTTCGCCCGTAGGGCCAGCTTTTTCCTGATTGCTGTCAAACATGATAGCGGTTTTGCCATCAGCACCATCAAAAGTTTTTAGTAAAATGCCTGAAGGGGAATAGACCTTAATCGTACCGCCCGAAATAGCAACGTGACTCGAACCAACATTGATGTGTTCGCCAACTTTGGCAAAAACTTTGAGTTGTTGTTTCTCGTCGGTGCTAAGGAAAAGGCGTTTGCCAGGCCAAATGAGGAAATCAGCAGAGCCTTCTGCTCGGGCTGTTTGAAAAGAAAGGATAATAAGCGTCAAAATCATCATCACTGGCATCATAATGATGTGCCAATAAGGTTTAATCTTGCGCAAACCAAGGGTCAAATTAGTTGTCATAAATAGTCAAATATGTTCGGTTTCAAATAAATAACATTAGATTTTCAAAAGGGACATTTGAAAATCATATTTACAAAAACCAAATACCATGCCGAAATATGATGAATTTTAATATGTATAAATAAAATTTCCTTAGCGTTGGCATTAATGCCAACGCTAAGGAAAT
>JAYWHK010000241.1:0-7804 GCA_043777755.1 Saprospiraceae bacterium | reverse complement strand
ACAGTATATCCTAATATTCTGGCGTATTAAACCATTTTTGAGCGGATACTGATGTTTATATGATTCCTCTTAGAGAAATGACATTGGACTAAAGTCGCTCTTACAAAGATTGCACCACAAAAAATGGCTGTCACACAAGTGCATGACAGCCATTTTTTTATACACTCTTAACTTAGCGCATCAACAAAACTTCTCCTGTAAAATTTCACAAAAACTACCTCACCAGCATCACATCGCCTATATAACGCTGTGTTTTTCCATTCCGCAAACGAACTTGTACGGCGTAAGTATAAACGCCAATATTGGCAATTTCGCCTTTGGCTGTACCATTCCAACCTGTTTTTTCATCATTTGGCAAAAAATTAACAGCTTCGTAAATATGGTTGCCCCAACGGTCATACACTATTAAATATTCAATTTCTTCAACGGCTTCCGCTGTAAAAGGTCTAAAAAGGTCGTTATTTTGGTCGTTGTTGGGTGAAAAAGCATTGGGAATGAAGACTAATTTTTCATTCAAAACTTTTATGTTGATGCTATCGCTGGCAAAACAACCGTTGATGTCGGCTTTGACTGCAAACCACTGATTTTGGCTTGGTGCAACGCTGATACTTCTGCACGTATCACAGGTACTCGTGCCAGCGGGAAACCACGTATAATTTTTAATGATATTTGTATAATTGCTTTCTGCATTGAGTAGTAGCTTTTCGCCTTCTATAATTTCTTTGTCTTCGCCAAGCGACACTTTAAAGTCAGCAAGTGAGTTTATCGTAATGTTCAAAATACTGTCACAACCAGTTTTTGTTTTGAGTGTGTCTGTATAAATGCCTTCTTTAGTGTAGGTTTTTAAGGCGATTGTGATGGACGGAGTTGTGGCGCAGAGGAATTTTTGGATAGATTGGGATGATGAAGGCTTGAGTTTATAGTCATATTCATAAAATCCAAAGCAACCAATCGTACTATTAAATGCAGTATCTTTATAAATACCTGATTGAGTAAAAATTTTCCCACTTGGAGTTTTAAATTTTTGATTAGCACACAATTGAAGTTTTATTTTATTTTCTTTTACAGAGCAATGTAAGCAATTATCAACTATTTTAGCTATGGCAATTTCAGTTTTTAAAGTTGTTTTGGCGACAGGAAATGTATAGTTTTTTAATGTCCATGTTGGAGTAGATATTTTAATATTGATGTCTATTTTTGAAAAAATAATTTCGTTACTACTACAGATATAAGATGGTTTGGCAGCTTTTGACTTTAATAATCCAGTGTTCGCTGACAAATCGCCTCCAATAGTCCAAAAATAATTGTCTTTATCTTTTGCAAGCTGAGAAGTTGGATAGATAGAAAACCAATTGGGCATAACGCCATAGTACTTTACGTTACTGCTCGTTAGATTGTAATTAAAAAATCCTTGCTTTTGTACTCCAAAAGGCAAATCGTCAGTAGTATTTCTTGCTAAACCAACCAAATTATCATTATCAAATTTTTCTACTTGCAAAAAAGTGTACCCATAATTACTATTGTTTGGGGTAAATTTTTCAGCTTTTTTTACATCAAAATTATTATCTAAAGTTAAAAGAATTGGTTTAGCAACGGAAGAATTATTTGAATTTTTTGCACTTATAAATACTTGATTGTCAATTATTTTTATATTTTGAAAAATAAGTGTATCATTTACTGCTTCTAATTTTTTCTTAGCCAAAAGATTCCCATTGATTGGATTTAACGTAACAAGTTCAGTATATTCTTTTTTTTGTGTAAAATTACTCATACCGTAGGCAACGAGTAATTTATTATCAAAAGGTAAAATGCGAACAAAATCTTGACTTTCGCTACTATTTAAATTTTCAATACTTTTTGCCCATAAAACCTTGCCAGATTCGTCAAGTTTGAGAATACTTAAATCAATGCCTGTATTCATCGTCAAAAAAAAGTCATTGCCAATACTACAAGCTGAATGTTGATAAATATAGCCCGTCGCTATATTCAAGTTTAATCTCCAAAGGTCATTTCCATTTGTATCCAAACAAATAGCGTAAGGTTCATTACTGAGATAATACGTATTAACGACTGCTATTAAATTGCCATTTGCTAATTCTATAATTTCAACAATGCCACTTGAGGGACTTGAAATGACTCCATTAGGATAATTTTTATACCAAATTATTTTAGCATCAGCGCTTATTTTACTTAGAAAAGGAATAGTTTTTTCCGTTTTTGGGTCATAAATACTACCTCCAACGATTAAATTTCCATCTGATAAAGTATAAATCAGACTACCAAATGAATAAACACTATCATGTACAAAATGAATCGCTCTATCTTGCGCCTGAGTGAAAAAATAAATTATTGATAAACAGATAGTTAAGTATATTTTTTTCATAGATTCATATTTAAAAAGGTTGCCCCAAAATGAATGAAGCAACCTTATTTTTTATTTTTTTAATGCTGTTTTATTACTTTTTCTGTTGCTACTTGTCCTTTTGCATCGGTTACTTTAACGATATAAACGCCATCAGGAATTTCGCTCATATCTTCAAATTCTACTGTATTGAGTTCTTTTGTTAATAAAAACTCTCTTGCACCAAACTCTTTTCCAATCAAATCAGCAACTGAAATAGTTACTTTTTGTTCTCCTTCGGAATGAATCGTCACAGTAAAGGAATTTTGGAATGGATTTGGAACAATACTTTTGATTTGAATGTCTTTGCTACTATTTTGAGTACTCATTTGGTTTAGAGCGTTTTTGACAATATTGGTCACGTTGTTAATATGCTCAGTGTTTTCATAATCAAAAGTAGTAAATGTCCCCTTGTACCAACCTTCTTGATTTTGATTTACTATTTCATTAAATTTTTCATCATTTTCATCATCTATCCCTGGTGGACAAAATCCATCAAGAAATATTATGCTTATTGTCTTACCATTACAGGTGCTTTCTATTTGGCAACCATATATGTATTTTTTTAAAGAGTCATCCCAAAGTTCAAATTGAATCTTTGTTTTTTTAATTTTACTTACAGATGACAAAATACAAAAGTCATTCAATGTAGGAAACTTACAACCTTTTACTAAATTACAATTGAAATCTAATTCTTCAAAAGGTATTCCTACATGAACTTTATAAATATTACCTTTTGGACAATATTCATTTACAGTACAAGAAGAATTACATGGATCAAATGTAGTTCCCTTAAAAACACGCTTAATTGGCACATTAGGCTTATCTTTACAATAGGTATTTAGATACCTACAATCCCAAGGATCATATTCTTCAAATGAGCCATGGTCTTTTCTTGCTACTTCAACGCCATCACAAAAGTGAATATCAGTGCAGCCTTCTCGTTTATAGCTATATATTCTTTCTTCAACCTTGATACACTTAGTGGTGCTACAACCACCTTTGTCTGTTACTGTAACACAATAATCTCCTTTGCCAATATTCGATAGAGAAGCCGTTGTTGCACCATTTGACCATTTGTATTTGTATGGACTCAGCCCACCCTTGATTGTTAATTGTATTGCGCCAGCATTCACTAATGCTGTATAGCCACACGGTTTCGTAATGGTTTCCGTTATTGTCATAGGTTTCTCCTCACAAGCATAAATCTCAATACAGTCTTTTTGAAATTGGCAAGCGTCTGTTACAGTGTAACAATACTGCCCCTTAGGTAAATAGTTGATGGTAGAAGTAGTTGCTGTAAAGCCATTTGGTCCAGTCCATTGATAATAGATTGTACTGCCAAATCCGCCGCCTGTGGTACTTAGCTTGATTTTTCCATTTGATTTTCCTGCTGTTGGTGGTGTAGCTGTATGCGTTACTTTTAATGGTTCATTTTCTTCTATGTCACATAAGTTAGGCAATAGTACCAATTCATTAGTTCCTTTGTCGCAACAACACAATTTGACCGTTATGGTTTCAACGCAACCATTTATTTTGTTGGTAGCGGTCAAAATATAAGTATAGCTTGATGTCATACTATTCAAGTCTTTTGTTGTTGCAAACACGTGTCCCGCTGCAAAACCTTGTATTGCCCATGCAAAATCATAATCTTTTTCTGTAAATGGCAGTCCTATACCTATTTTCACCTCACCATCTTCTGAGCCTTTTTTAGCGTCTGTTATACATTTACTTTCATTCTTTTTATACGCTACAAAGATATTTTTACATTCTTCTCGTATGGTAAAGCACTGTTCGGCGGTGCAGCAATTTGCATCGCTGACTTCTACACAATACTCCCCAGGTTTTAAGTCAAAAATATCTTGGTCTGTTGAGTAAGATGTATTTGTTAAGCCTTTCGTTGGTTCTGTATAAGACCAATTGAAAGAAAAAGGCGCATTGCCACCCGTTATTTGGAGCGTAATAGAGCCGCCTTGTCCATTTTGGACTTGCTTTACCGTAGCGGTCACTTGTGCGTGCAGCATTAGCGTACTTGTACACCATAGTGCACAAATGTAATATATATTTTTTAATTGATTCATTTTTTTTGTGTAAGTTTTAGTGAACTGTATTATTTAAATTTTTCATCAACAAATTTTGTTAAATTATTTTGACTTTTAGCATAACGTCCTATTATAGCAATTACTTCTCTTTTATCTACTTCTGTTTTATTGTAGTATTTTTTTAAAGTTCTATCTAAGGAGTAATAACAACCGTTATAGATACCTATTAACTCTTGCTGATAACTCCTATATTCCAACTCTTCTTTTTTTTGCTTTAAATACTCAATATACAACTTTCTATGTGATAAATTTTTTAAGTATGTAGGAGGCATATTTGCATAAACCGTTTTAATGCTATCCGTTTCATCTAAAACTGGCGGATAGTCAGATAAAGAAATTATCTTTTTATTTTTTTCATAAGTCCAATCTATATTATTTTCAAGAGTATCCATTGCAATGATTATTTGTTTTATTACTGTACTCCGTTTTTTAATTATCGAAGTTTGATTTTCTTTTTTCAAATCAATAGCGATGTTATTATAGGCATAGTTAATATCATTACTACTAATAAAGTTAAGCCTTTTTTTCTTTGATAGACTATCTAATAAATGAAAATAATGAATCTCAATTTCTTCAAGCGAGGGCAATCTCATTTGAGAATAAATAGTGTCTAATCTCAATAGTAATAAAATTACTATTAGTAGAATATTTTTTTTCATAATTATAAATTAATTTTTTATCAAATTATCAAGCAAAAGATGTAAATATCCAGTTTAATTGTATTCGATACTCAAAGTTTATAAAAAGTTATATCCTTAGTGCTTTAAGATAGTAATACTTTTGTGGATAGCTTTACACTGATAATTCTAAATTTTTAAAAATTATTGATTAGTTAGTTAAATGACAACAATTTAAGCAGTCAAAAAAACAACTATTGTCAGTACACATACAGTCTTTCACTTTAGCTCCTCCTAAAGGATATGTAATACTTTCCACATCTTCTTTTCGTACTGCGCATGCGCCGTCATTCCATAGCATTGATTCTTGTAAGTTAGTTACATTTGTATTTGGTATTATCACATTTGTGTTCTTAATTCTAAATTTCACAGGTATATCACAACTCGTTGAACCAGTTTGATTAGCATTCACTACAAAAGGTTCTCCACCACAAATTGATATATTATCCTCAACAAATTGAAGTGCTGTGCCTAACCCAGTTTCTAAATATTCCGAACAAGGAATCCAGTTCCCTTGGTCGTGAAACAAAGGTCCCCAGTAAGGACTATTTACTGTTACTACCTTGTCTTGCTCTTGTAGCTCAAGATTATAAAATGAAACATTAGAAGGAAAAACAAATATTTGGGCAGTAATACCCGCCGACGGGTAACCTATTTTATGGAGTCCTCGGGATCCACATATAAATTTAACATCGGTTGGCTTGTAGATTTTAAATCTAATTTTAGTAGAAGAACAGTCTTCAATCCTAACCACTACATCATCTGTTTTTTCTCCAATAAATAATGAAGGTTCTTCCGCAGTTATTGTCTTTACGATACTCATTTTATCAAATGAAGCCGTACCTGAAATAATCTCCCATTTTATTATGCCTTTCGATGGTACTAATTTCAGTCCTACCTCTTCTCCTACTCCAAGCTCTTTCCTATCTTTATTTATAGGCAAATCAACTTTTGTTGTAGAAATAATGTTACCGCAGCCGAAGTCAAACGAAACTGTTTCCTCTCCTCTATCTTGTGCTTGTGCAGAAGGCAATATATAAAGCATGGCTATAATGAAAAGCCATTTTATTTTTGATTGTGTCATTTTTTTTGTAAGTTTTGGTGAAAATCAAATTAATTCTGATTTTTGCCTAAATAAGAATTAAGGGATTTTTTGAAATAATTTTGTTTCGATTCGTTATCTATATAGCGTGAAATTACAGGATAAACATATTTGTCTATATCTGATTCTGTAAGATTATCTTCATGATTTTTAAAATAACTTACTATATAATGTATGTTTTCTGAAAAAGCAACCCGTATGGGGCGTTCAAATTCTAATTTTTCAATCTTCGCATTATATTCTTGAATTGATTTGATGCAAAGTGCATAGCATTCTTTATTTTTGACTCCTGCAATACTATCAGGAATTGGCGACTCATCATAGAAACATGGTGGAAGCATAATACCTGCATTTTGTCTATGAGGGGCTACTCTCTGAAAATCAAAATGATTCATCAACTCATTGGCAAACCAAAGAGAAAGTTCTATTTGAGCTTGAAGTTTTTGATACCATAGCTCAGGAGCCTTTTTCTTATCAACTATACTAAAAGACCCAATGCCAAAAGGGTTTTCACGCATAGTACTTCCATCGTGAGTTTCTTTTATCAAGCGCAATGGCTCAAGGATCGCTCGCTTAATATAAGCGGAATCCGATGCTGTAAAAATGCTACTTTGAGCGTGGGATAATGTTATATTAAACAACATTATTAGGCATACTATAATTATTTTTTTCATTTTTTTAGTTGCAATCCGCATCAGTCCATTGTGTTGGCGTTGAAGGATCAGTTAATTGAACGTTATAAATTACTCCTCCTTTAGATGTACCTATACTTGGAGCAGTCATTGTATGAGTTTGAGTAATTATAGGTAATAAATTTCTTGTAATTCCCTTAGCATCATACTTAGCGTATTTACTTGGGATAACGAATGTAACAGAACCCGGCGTAGATGCTACCCATTCTGTTAGTCCATCTATTGTTGAACCATACCCATTTTTAGGGTCAAAATAGGCGGTATCATAAAAGCCTGTATGAGTACCTCTACCTGTAATAATATTATAAACTCCACCTGCAATTTCATTACAGCCAATCCAAGGACTAGCTGCGCCCACAGGAATGTGATGTTTTCCACCAAAAGGTTTCCAAGCTGCCCAACCAATAGAGAGTACATCTTCTTCTTGATAAGATATATTGTGAAAAGAAACGTCATCTGGCATTAGGTAAGATTCTAACTTTATACCAGAACTATAACGATTGGCAAGGTGTAAATCGCAGCCTTTAAAATATACTAAGGTTGGTGCTTTAATTGTAAAAGTACGTTCAAGTAGTGGATTTTCCGTGCAAGTTTTGTCAGGTACTGCCTTAATTACAGCAATTCCAGCGTCCAATCCAGCGTGAAATTGAATTTTATTGGTTGAACCCATAAAAACGATAGTACCTGCAGTTGCAGGTGTTACAGTCCAAGTTACGTTACCCCATTTTTCTTTTATACTCGATGTTCCAGTTTTTGAAATTTTAGGCATAATTTTTTTTGACACTAAAATTTTATAATTTTTTTATAATTTTTATAAAAATAAAAAATTG
>JAYWHK010000240.1:0-21440 GCA_043777755.1 Saprospiraceae bacterium | reverse complement strand
AAGAAATCAGCGAATTGCGCTATTTTAATTATATGCAACTATTGGAAGAAGTAGAAGATATTAATTACTGGGAACGACATCGGGACGTTTAAAAAATAACTAAGAAGTGCGGAAATTAAGTAGATTTTAAAGAAAAAATTAATTACATTACTGTATTTTTGTGAAAATTTTAAAATTGTTATGAGCAAATTAGGTCTTATTTTCAAGCGTGAATACCTCTCGAGGGTCAGCAAAAAAAGTTTTATTTTGGCGACACTCCTTACGCCAATTGGTTTTGGCTTATTGATTTTTGTGTCAGGTTATCTTCAAGTTTATGAAGGTGACAAGCAAAAAAAGTTTGTCATCGTTGATGACAGCGACTATTTACATGACTCCATTGGTACACACAAAGGTTATGAGTTTAGTTTTTCTTCTCGAGATATAGAAACCGAGAAAGTGGCACTCGCCAATAGTGGAAACACGGGCATTGTTCACCTCAAAAAAGACATTGATTTAAGCCAAAAAAGTTTAAATCTTAAAATTTTTACAGAAGAAAAAATTAGCTTTGAAGTAAGAGATAACATCGAAAACCTCATTGAAGACCGCTTAGAAAGCTATAAAATGGCTGAAAAAGGCATCAATCAAGCCCAGTTAGAAGCCTTATCTGTAAAAATAAAACTCGATACAGAATCCGCCAAAGAAGGTAAAGCTGGCGAATCCTCCTTGGGTGCAGTAATTTCAACAATCCTTGGGGCTGTTATGGGTATAATAATGTACCTTACTTTGTTTATGTACGGAATGATGGTCTTGCAAGGCGTTCAAGAAGAAAAAACAAGCCGAATCGTTGAAGTTATCATTTCATCTGTAAAACCATTTGATTTGATGTTGGGCAAAATACTTGGCGTAGCTGCCGTTGGACTTACACAGATTTCAATTTGGGCAATTTTATCTGTTATTATTAGTATGATAGTTACCAAATTGTTAGGATTTTCACCAGACCAAAGCATGGCAATGAATGGTGCAACACAGCAAGCAATAGCAGAAGGAAATAGCGCAGAAATGGCAAATATTATGTTGGAATTGGGTAAAGTAAATTGGTTGATGATTGTTCCACTGTTTTTGATTTACTTCGTTTTGGGTTATTTGATGTATGCTTCTTTGTATGCGGCCGTTGGTTCAGCTTTAGGGGACGACCCAAGTGCTGCGCAATCAATGAGTTTTCCATTAGGTCTTCCGATTATTTTGGCGGTTTATATTTCGATGCACGCCATCAAACAACCCGATAGTACATTGAGTGTGTTTGCTTCTATATTTCCATTGTTTTCACCAATCGTAATGACAGCACGTTTAGGTTACAATCCACCAATGTGGCAAATCATTACTTCTCTATTGGTTTTGATGGTGAGTACCGCTTGTTTTATTTGGTTGTCTGGTCGAATTTATCGTGTAGGAATTATGCTTTATGGGAAAAAAGCAACTTGGAGAGAGTTCGGAAAATGGATTTTCACCAAAGATTAAGCTACAAAATCATTGTTAAATAAAAAATAGACAAGTAATATTAAGTTATTACTTGTCTATTTTTTTATTTTATTTTATGAAAAATGAAAATTATATGATTTTTCTATTTTATACAATTTAAAGTAAAATAAATTTATAAAATATTGATTATTAGTGTTTTATATGGAAAAAATAATTTTTATCCTTTTTTAAAAAAATTAAAAAAATGTTAAATGTTCAGCATTTTTGAATAATTTATTTGAAATAATTTGCATATTTCAGAGAAATAGCATGATATTTGCCAAACAATTCGGAACGGAATAAGTCCCAAAAATACTTTTCCGAATTTAATCCAACATTTTCTGAACATAAACCAATTCGTCCCATGACCATGCTAAGATGGACATTCATTCTTGTGATGTCATTCCTTACAGGTATCCAATCTATATCGGCTCAGACAAAGTCTGATTCTGCCCATATATTCCTCCCTGAACTAAATGTTCAGCAAGGGAACGTCTTGATTATTCCAGTAAAAATTTCTTATTTTGATGTTGTGAACGGTGTTCAATTCTCTGTGAATTGGGATTCCACGTTGCTATCGTACCAAGGTGTTTCGGATTTTGGTTTGAACAAAATGACCTTAGGTGACAACTTTGGCGACAAGCAAACGTCCGCTGGACAGCTGGGTTTTTTGTGGTATGATTCCGCAACAAAAGGTATTCCACCAGCGAGCAACCAAACACTTTTTACATTAAAATTAAAAGTTTTAGGCAACAATAAAAGTACACCATTAACTTTTACAGACAAACCTTCCGACATAGAAGTGCTTAATTTAGCGAATAAAGCGATGAAGTTGAGTACGAAAAATGGAAAAATAAACATTGGAAATATTAGCGGCAGCAATGAAGCAATGGATTTTGTAGAAACAACCTTACATGAGGTTTATCCAAATCCAATTGGCAACAATGATGCTCCCAAAATCCGCTTGGACATAGCACAAGCAAGTGATGTTCAAATTTCATTTTATGATATTTCTGGAAAAAATATTTTACATATAAATAATTTTTATAATATAGGCACGCATTTTGTAGAGTTGAGTAGAAATCAATTTTCGCAAGCTGGAATATATCCATATACAATTAAAACAATGTATGGCAATAATCTTAGCGGAAAACTGATTGTCAAGTAAAAATATTAAATTAAATAATTTTCATTGTATAAGTCAATGATTAGGTAGTAATTATTTTAGTCCAACTACTTAGTGAGCCTTTTACATTTTAAATTTTGATTTTTAAATTTTGACTTAAAAAAACGTCCTAAAATTTTTTTTTAAAACCAATTTTGCTTAATCAAAAAAAGCGTCCAAAATTTTTTTTGATTAAGTCAATAAAATAATTGTTTCATCCCAATCCAATTACTCATGAACAGGTTTACAACGCTCCTGATGACAGGAATGTTATTGTTATTATCAACTTTAGCAATAGCACAAGGTCCAACCTTTAGTATCACGCCACAGTCGCAATCTATTACGGCTGGTAGTCCAGTGACATTCACCATTTCCGTTTCTAATTTTAATGCAATTGAAGGTCTCCAATTCTCTATGGCTTGGGATCCCGCAAAGCTGACGTACTCGTCTGTTTCTGACATGACGTTGCAAGGTCTTAACGCTGGTGCATTTGCACTGAGTGGCAATTCAAAGCTAGGAATGTCTTGGTTCACGCCAACTGGTGGACCAATTGTTGCACCAAATGGTAGTGTTTTTAAAGTTAATTTTACAGCTGTTACAACAGGTACTGCCGAATTGGGTTTTAGTAATGTGCCTACGCCAGCAGAAATTATTGGTACTAATGGTAGTGACATTACAAACTCTTCCGCTTTTGTTCCTGCTGTTGGAACAACAAACCCTGGCGGTGGCGGCGGTGGTAATACTTGTAGCGTTCCTTCTGGAATATCTTCAACACCAGCAAATACTTCAGCAAATGTTTCTTGGGCAGCAGTAACTGGTGCAACAAATTATACAATACAATACAAGCAAGCTGCGGCTTCCAATTGGATTTCTGCAACAAGCGGAACACCAAGTTTTACAATTCCAGGCTTGACAGTTTGTACAGATTACCAAGTACAAGTACAGGCAACCTGTCCTTCTGGCACAAGTGCGTCCAGCTCCGCAAGTAGTTTCAAAACAACGGGTTGTACAACAGGTGGCGGACCAGGAACAGGTGCTCCTTGTTGGGTATGTTCTACATCAAATATTTCTGGGTTTGGGTTACTTTTCTCAGACGCTTATGTTGATGCAACAGGCGATGATGCAGAGCTAATACTACATACTTCAGGTTTTACAAAAATCGAAGGAATGCAGTTTGAAATCAAATGGGATGCTTCAAAATTACAATACAAAAGTTTTATTCCTGTTTTAGATGGCTTAACAGCAGGTTCTTTGAATTTGACAAATGCTGCCAATGGAACAATTGGTTTAACTTGGACTACTCCGTCAGGTACTGGGATGAATTTGAGTGATTGTTCTGAAATTATAAAATTAAAATTCAAAGTATTGGGTGGCTTAAACTCTACTGCAGCATTGAGCATCAATCCAAGTACTACGGTAGGTAATCCAACCTTAGAAATTACTGCAAACAATGGTGCAAATCTTACTGTTGCCGCAGGTAATTTGGTTGCTGGAAATGTATATGTGAAAAAATGTTCAGGTGTTGTCCCAACAAGTTGTACAACAGCAACTTATGATAAAACGCTAAACATCAGTCAAGCAACAGCACAAAGTTTAGACCAAGTATGCGTAGATGTTATTGTTAATAATTTTACAAAAATTGACGGATTGCAGTTCGGTATTTCGTGGGATGCAAATAGATTGACATTTTTAGCTGTACAATCGACGGGATTAACAGACCTTAACGCAGGACAGTACAATGTAGGTACAGGAACAATGACTTTAGCTTATAATTCAGCCAATGCAGCTGGAATTACTTTGGCAAATGGTGCGTCAGCGTTCAGAATTTGCTTTACAGTAGCAGGCAACAACGGAACTACGGCAGATGTTAAATTTGATCCATCTCTTTTAGGCTTGGAAGTTACGAGTAACAGTACTGTTGTTTCGGGTGTTACCACTCAAAACGGAAAAGTAGTTATCGCAGCAAAACCAGTAGCTATTGTTAAAGAAGTGAATGGTTCTTGTGGAGGAACTGCAACAGGTAAAATGACCGCAGAATTAGTACCAGCAACAGGTAATTACGAATATGCATGGACTGGCCCTAATGCTTATGTAGGAACAGGACAAACCATTTCAAATTTGAAAAATGGTACATACCGAGTAACTGTTACAGACAAAAATACTTGCTTAAAAGCAGAAGCATTTAATATTCTTAACAATAGATCTGTTCCAAAAGTAACAAAATTAGAGCAAAAAGGAGATTGTATTGATTTAGAAGTTACAGGTGGTTTTACTTTTACCTATAAGTGGGATCCTACGGGTGCAGTGACACAGGATTTATGTAATATAGCAAGTGGCGTATATAAAGTAACCATCACCAACGAATTTGGCTGTACAAAAGATACTGCGGCTGCTTTCTTAAAAGTTGCTCCACCAACTGTTGTACCAGCAAAATGTGGAAAAGATGGAAAAATTACTTTTACAGATGCTACTTTAAACTATACATGGTCTGCAAGCGCAGCTCCTGCGACGGGCATGACTGCTAATAATTTGGCAAAAGGTATTTATACAGTAACGATTTCAACAACAGGAACACCAAAGGCTGCCACCATACAAGACATTACTGTAGATGGTCCAGCTCCTTTAGCTGGAACAGCAAAAGTTGCACCATTATTACCTCCAAATGGAGCGATTGATTTTTCGCCAACGGGTGGTACGGGAACTTTGACCTATTTATGGAATGACTCTAATAAATCAACAACACAAGATATTACAGCATTGCCTTTAGGTTCATATTCTGTTACAACAACAGACCAAAATGGTTGTACTATGGTAAGTGGTCCTTACGAAATTAATTGTGCGTCTTCTCCACTTGTCTTTTCAGGTAACGAGACTAAAATTAAGCATACAACTTGTGGTTTAGACAATGGTTCTATTACAGTTGTTGCAAAAGGTGGAAGTGGTGATTATTTGGTAAAATGGACTGGCGTTACAAGTACAACAACTACTATTGATAATCTAAAAGCAGGTATTTATAATGTAACTGTTGCCGATAAACATTGTGGTAGCTCTATCAAAGTAGATGGGAATGAAGTAAAAACAAGCGATGCGCCACAAATTCAGTTGGACAAAGCGGTTGATGCAAAAGACAATTGTGCTGGTTCAATTACTTTAAAATTATTAAATGCTGGCGCAAATCCAGTATTTACTTGGACAGGCCCAACAGCAATTGCTTCTTCTGTTCAGAATCCAACCAATCTTTGTGAAGGAATCTATGCAGTAACAATGACAGATGCTATACCATGCGTGGCTTCTCTCAAAGACATTACGATTACAGGCGCACCTGCGCTTGCAATTGACGATACAAAAGTAACGATTACAAAAACAAAATGTGGTAGTTCTTGCGACGGAAAAATCGTCCAAGAAGGAAAAGGTGGAAAAGCTCCTTATACTTATACTTGGTCATTCAACGGTCAATCTTATCCTGCAACAAGCAAGGATTTGAGTAACCTTTGTAAAGGTGTTTATACCTTAACCTTAACAGATGCTTCTGCAAAAACTGTAGTAAAAACATTTGATGTAAAATCAGAATCAAACCTTGATTATACAGTAAAAGTAACTGACCCTGTACCAAGTAATGCTAAAAATGGTGCAATTATAGCTCAAATTATAGACGGTGTTGCGCCTTATACTTACAAATGGAGCAATGGAACAACAAGCAACCAAATCAATAACCTTGTGGCTGGCTTGTATGGCGTAACTGTAACAGATGCCAATGGTTGTACATTAGCAAAAGACGGTACAAAAGTTGGTGATGTTGGCATTGTAGAAATTGGTTTATTGACCAATTTTAATGGTGGAAATATCCGTTGTTTTGGAATGTGTAATGCTATTGCAGAAGTAAAAAGCGTAGCAAGTGCAAAAGCACCTTTGACATACAGATGGTCAAACGGAGATACTTCTCGTGTAGCGAAAGGTTTATGCGTTGGTGTGACCAAAGTAATTGTCACAGATGCGAATAAAACAACTTTTGAAGGTACGGTGACCATCACTGGACCTGATAAATTAGACCTTGATATTAAAACAATAGACGCTGTTAAAGGTGTTGATGGAACAGCAGAAGTGAAAGTTAAAGGCGGAACAGCTCCGTTTTTATACCGTTGGAACAATGATGTAGCAGCGGCTTCTATTACAAACCAAACTAAAGGACGTGTTTTCGTTATGGTGACGGATGCCAATGGTTGTGAAGCATTCAAAGATGGCTTTATTGGGCCAATTGGCGCAGACGTTCCTTGTTTGACTGCGATTCCTGTTATCACACCGAATGAAGATGGTTACAATGATTACTTGGATATTTATTGTTTGGAACTTTATCCACAAAATAAATTGGAAGTGTTCAACCGTTACGGACAAGTGGTTTTTGAACAAAGCAACTATGTCAATCGCTCTTGGTCGCCAAGAGATGCTTCAGGAAATCCTTTGCCAGATGGTGGTTATTTTTACGTGATTCAAGTGTTTGAAGTCGTAGGAACACCAGGAAAAGTTAAAGGCTCTTTCAATATTGTTTCTCAAAAATAGTATTAAAAATTTCAATATTTTTTATAAAAAAAATAAAACATCAAGCAATATTTTATAGCAAAACAAACGCATTTTATGTTGCTTGATGTTTTCAACAAAAAATTTTCCAAAAACCATTGCCATCAGTTGTATTTATTTTGACTGATTGTAATAAATATTTCCCTTGAACATGAAGAAGTTATTCTTTTCCATTATAGCGGCATTGTGCCTTTTTACTACTGTGAATGCACAAGATGAAATGATTTTCAACCATTACATCATCAATCCAGTAATTGTGAACCCAGCTGCTGCGGGCATGAATGGTGCTCAAAATTTTAGTGTACACTACAAAAACCAATGGACGGGTTTTACAGGCGCACCAACGACGGTTGGCTTGAATTACCATGGTTCTGTTGGTAGCCAAATGGGTATTGGTGCATGGGTTAGTGGTGAAAATATTTCATCATCAAACCGTTTAAGAGCTGCATTGGCTTACTCTTTCCGTTTTAAAATCAATGATTTCAAGGCTGCATTAGGTCTTTCTACAGAATTCAAACGCATGAGTTTGAACAATAGCCTTTTGGAAAATCCTTTGGTAAAAAGTGGTGACGACATCCTTTTAAGCAATGTGCAAGGTGTCAATATTTTTGATGCAACAGTAGGTTTTTATGGTGTTTATCAAGATAAATTAACTATAGGTGCTTCTATGCCGAACCTTATTGAAGCTCGTTTGAGCGATACAGGTAGCGGAAATGGTACAGCTGGAGGTTTCAAATATTATACGTTCATGTTAGGTTACAAACAACCTGCGGGCGCAATTACAGTAGAACCATCTTTAATGTTGAAAAAACTACCAGGCGCACCTTTTCAAGTGGACTTGAATTTGAAAGGCTCTTTCTTAGAAGAAAGAGTATTTGGCGCAGTATCTTACCGTGTTGGCGGTGGCGGCGGATTGGGCGTAATGGTTGGTACAAAATATAATGGCTTGACTTTTGCATACTCTTACGACTACGCTCTGAATCGCTTTCAACAATACAGCGGTGGCGCGCATGAATTAACAGTAGGTTATTCGATTTTTCCAAAAACGAAAACCAACGAAGAATTAATCATTGACCGTAATAGCGGTAATTATTCAAATTAAAAAAACAAAAATTTTACTTTTTCTAAAGTAAAATTTATACGATAATTGGTTTTTGGGATGGCCTCTTTCTGTAAAGACAGAAGGGGGCTTCTCAAATTTTACAAAAAACCTATAGTAAGTTTTATCTATTTTACCATTCTTTTTTGATTTTTATTAAAAAAAACCTACCTTTGCGCCCGAAATTTAAAATTTGTTAAACACTACCCTGCAAGTAGTACAAAACAAGAACAATGCAACTGCACAATAAAGTTAATCGTCGTGAGTTGAAAGAAAAAATGCTCCAAAGCGACGAAAAACGCACCACCATTTCTTTTTACAAATACCATAAAATTGAAAACCCAGCCGCTTTTAGAGATCATTTTTATATGATTTTAAATAAAATAGGCGTTATGGGACGCATTTATGTTGCTCAAGAGGGCATCAATGCGCAAGTTTCAGTTCCAGAGCAAAACCTCGAAGCCTTTAAGGAAGCCTACAATTCTATTGATTTTTTAGTAGGAAATCGTTTGAACATTGCTGTTGATAACAATGGAAAATCATTTTTCACACTAACAGTTCGGGTTCGTCCCAAAATTGTTGCCGATGGATTAGATGACAGTACATTTGACCCTTCAAACACTGGTATTCACCTTGATGTCAAACGTTTTAACGAAATTACAGCGCAAGAAAATACCATTTTGGTAGATATGCGCAACCACTACGAGAGCGAAGTTGGTTATTTCAAAGGTGCTGTTCGTCCGCAAGTAGAAACTTTCCGACAAGAGTTGGATTTGGTAGAAGATATGCTCAAAGGCAACGAGGATAAAAACTTGGTCATGTACTGCACGGGCGGAATCCGTTGTGAAAAAGCCAGTGCTTATTTCAAGCACAAAGGTTTTAAAAACGTTTTTCAACTCGAAGGCGGTATCATTAAATATGCCAATGATGCCAAACAAGAAGGTCTGGAAAATAAGTTTGTTGGCAAAAATTTTGTTTTTGATGAACGCTTAGGTGAACGTATCAGCGATGAAATCGTTGCGCAATGCCATCAATGTGGCGAACTTTGCGATACGCACAATAACTGCGCCAATGACGCTTGCCACTTGTTATTTATTCAGTGTGAAAAATGTGCTGAAAAATTCCAAAAATGTTGTTCCAAAAAATGTACTGATTTTTCACAATTGCCTCAGGAAGAACAAGTTGTGTTGCGTAAAACAGAACAATTCAATGGTACTAAATTTGGCAACGGACGTTATACATTAACCAAAGAAAAAGAATTTTTAAAATAGTATTTAGTGAACAACGTACAGCTAACAATGAATAATTTTAGCTTTTTTTATAATCTGTTCAGTAGTTATTTTTTTAATTGATTTCATTTTTTAATTATTTTCATTACTCTAAAATATGTATTATCTCTTTGATATGGACGGCACAATTGTGGACAACATGGATTTCCACTTGATTGCTTGGCGAGAATTTTTGAAAACACACGGCGTGGAAATGAGCGACGAAGAATTGCACTACAAAATGCGTGGTACGATTGAAGAAGGCGTAAGACGCAATCTTGGAGAACACCTCAGCGATGAAGAAGTAGCGGTTCTTGGGTTTCAAAAAGAAAAAATGTACCGTGATATTTATGCGCCTCACCTCAAAGCATTTGATGGTTTTGATGATTTTGTAAAAAATGCCAAACAAGAAGGCGTAAAAATTGCGTTGGTAACAGCTGCAAACCACCACAATGTGGATTTTACCTTAGATGGTCTAAATATTCGCTCTTATTTTGATACTATAGTTACAGGAGATGATGTCAAAAATGGCAAACCTGATCCAGAAGGATTTCTAATTGCAGCAGAAAGATTAGGCGCAACGCCAGAAGAATGTATTGTTTTTGAAGACAGTATTCACGGCGTTAGGGCCGCTGATGCTGCCAAAATGAAAACAATTGTCATTGGCGATTTATTCAAAGATGAGCAAATGAAAGATTTTTCTTTTATTTTGAAAAAAATATACGATTATAAAGTCGTTGAGCTAAAGTCTATATAGTACTAAACAGTTTTTACTTCTTTCGTTCAACCTGTCTGTGAATATTATTATCCCAGCAAATATCAAACTCTTGGTTCATAAACAAATTTATAGTTTAGTTAAATTTATTTTCAATAGAATCTAACATTTGTTGCTGACTCATAAATTGACCAAACTTTACATTTTGGACACGCTCTAATGCTTCTTTTTCAAGCTGAGTTATGCTAATAGGTTCAAAATCAGCATTGTACCCTACAATCGTTTGTTTCTGAATTTTCACAATATTGCGCAATAAATCATTGAAAGACAATAAAAGATTTTCGTCTTGAACGCCTTCTACAAGGCTATGAATAGATATTTTTAATTCTGCAACATTCATTTTTATGTATTTTCATACAAAAATATATAACTTTTTTATAAAATCATATTTTTTTCAAAAAAATTTTCATAAAAATAATAGTACCTTTGCAAAATTTTTCCTTATAAATAAAACACAATTACTTGAAAATCAAATATTTCACAATAAATGAAATGTTTTAATTTTCAATAAAAAACATAGAATGGGTAATGTAGTAGCAGTAGTTGGACGTCCGAATGTAGGGAAGTCCACTTTATACAATAGATTAGTAGAGAATCGTGATGCCATCATTGATGACATCAGCGGTGTAACACGTGACCGTAAGTACGGTACTTGTGAATGGAATGGTAAAACCTTTACTGTAGTAGATACGGGTGGTTTTGTACACGGTTCTGATGATATTTTCGAGGCCGCCATCAGAGATCAAGTGCAGGTCGCAATTGAAGAGGCAACGGTGATTATTTTCGTCGTAGATGCCTATACGGGCATTACGGATTTGGACGAAGAGGTCGCACACATTCTTCGTCGCTCTAAAAAGCCAGTCTATTTGACCGTCAATAAAGTGGATAACAATGCAAGATTGTTAGATGCCAATGAGTTTTACAGTATGGGCTTTGATAATGTGTTTTTCATTGCGGCACTGTCGGGCAGTCATACAGGCGATTTGTTAGATGAAGTTTGCCAACACGTTGAGGAATTTATTCCCTTAGATACGGATTTGCCAAAAATCTCTATTATGGGACAGCCAAACGTTGGAAAATCATCATTGACCAACGCACTTTTGGGCGAAGATAGAAATATCGTTACTGATATTGCAGGAACGACTCGTGATAGTATTCACTCTACATACAATAAATTTGGACACGAATTTGTATTGATTGACACCGCAGGAATCCGTCGTAAAAGTAAAGTTCACGAAGATTTGGAGTTTTACTCAGTCATGCGTGCCATCAATGCCATGGAAGAATGTGATGTATGTTTGTTGGTGTTAGATGCGACTTTGGGCTTAGAAGGTCAAGACATGAGCCTTTTCCGTTTGGCACAAAAACGCAATAAAGGCATTATAATTTTGGTCAATAAATGGGATTTGATTGAAAAAGAAACGAATACAGCACGTGATTTTGAAAGAAAAATCAAGGAAGCGATTCGTCCTTTTGATGACGTTCCGATTTTGTTTGTTTCCGCTTTGGAAAAACAACGTATTTTCAAAATTGTAGAATTGGCAATGTCTGTTCACGCTAACCGCAAGCGTAAGATTACTACTTCTCAGTTGAATGATAAGATGTTACACGTTATCGAGGCAGTTCCGCCACCGAGCCACCGTGGACATTTTATCAAAATCAAATACATTACGCAATTGCCAACGCATTTCCCTGCGTTTGCATTCTTCTGTAATCATCCAAAACACGTTAAAGACAGTTACAAAAACTTTTTGGAAAATAAAATGCGTGAATTTTTTGATTTTAGCGGTGTTCCAATTGCTATATTTTTTAGAGAAAAATAAAAAAATCTTAATGAGGTTACATCTTGTTTTAATAGAAGCGATTGTTTTTTCCTTAGAAGAAGTTTTTTTTCAAAAGAAACACGCTGACAAAGTAATAGAAAAAGTCCTAAAATCAAACCCAAAATGGGGCGCACGAGATAGGGCTTTTATTGCTGAAAATGTCTATGAAATTGTAAGAAACTGGCGTTTGTTGGTTCATTTGTGTCAGGCAGAAGGCAACGAAAGTCGTTACCTTAATCAAATTATTGGTACTTGGTTTTTGCAAAAAGGCTATGAAGCAAACGATTGGATTGGTTTCAAAAATGTAAATGCTGATAACGTTAAGAAATTATTGGAAACAGCACGAGGAAACCGAGCCATCATCGAGTCTGTTCCTGATTGGTTAGATGTCGAAGTTGCTTCGCAGTTGAGCGAGAATATTTGGACACAAGAGCTAAAAGCGATGAATCAACCAGCAAAAGTGATTCTTCGAGCAAATACGCTTAAAACAAGTCTTTCTGATTTACAAAACAAATTGGAAAATGAAGGTGTTTTCGCTACGACGTTGAACGATGCACCTGATGCTTTGGTTTTGAAAGAAAGAAAAAATATTTTCACTTCGCAAAGTTTTAAAGAAGGTCTTTTTGAAGTGCAAGATGCTGGTTCTCAATGGATTGCTCCATTCTTAGATGTCAAACCAGGAATGAGAGTCATAGATGCTTGCGCTGGCGCAGGTGGAAAAACATTGCATTTGTCGGCGTTGATGCAAAGCAAAGGCAGTTTGATTGCATTGGACATAGAGGCTTGGAAATTGGAAGAATTGAAAAAACGAGGTCGCCGTGCTGGCATTAGCAATACAGAAACTCGTTTGATAGAGAACAATAAAACCATCAAGCGTTTGCACGAAACAGCCGACAGATTGTTGTTAGATGTGCCTTGTTCTGGTTTAGGTGTTTTAAAACGCAATCCTGATGCTAAGTGGAAAATGTCGCTTGATTTTATCCAAAAAATACAAATCACACAACGAGATATTTTAGACCGTTATTCAAAAATGCTTCGCAAAGGTGGTAAAATGGTGTACGCAACGTGTAGCCTTTTGCCTTCGGAATCTGAAAATCAAGTACAGTGGTTTTTAGAGCAACAAAACGGAGCGTTTGAATTAATAGAAGAAAAACGTTGTTCGCCTGCGCAACATGGTTATGATGGATTTTATATGGCGTGTCTGCAAAAAATATAGAAAAAATTATTTTTGAAAATATAGAAAAAATTATCTTTTTTAATAATAACTATATACTTACGTAGGTTTTTGAAGCAAATCTAAAGTTTTTCATCTCTTTAATAAAAATTTTAGATAAAAAACTTGACAGGCTCTTAGTTTCATACTATATTTGTATCAGTTTTTTGGGGTTAAGAGCCTTGTCTGCTACCGAAAGGTGTGGGCAAGGTTTTTTTAATTTTCATCTACTTTTCCAAGATTCAGCAAAATAGATTTGCGAAAATTCGCTAAAACGCTTACCTTTGGACTTATAATGTTGAATCAAAAATCCACTTATCAAAAAATTATCTTTGGACTGAAAGTCAAACAACTGCGACAAGCAAAAGGGCTTTCATTCGGTGAGTTCGCAGAACGCACCAAGATGTCCATGTCTTACCTCAACGAAATCGAAAAAGGGAAAAAATTCCCAAAAGAAGACAAGATTGAAGTATTGGCAAAAGCATTAGATGTTTCTGTCAAAGAACTCATTTCTGAAAATTTGAGTAAAAATCTTGCGCCACTTGGCGACCTACTCAATTCTAACTTCTTGAATGAGTTGCCTTTGGATTTGTTTGGCATTGATTTTTATAAAGTAGTCGAAATCATCGCTGAAGCACCAACAAAAGTTGGCGCATTCATTTCTACCTTGGTTGAGCTTGGTAGAACTTACGCCTTGCGGGAAGAAAATTTCTATTACCGTGCGCTTCGGGCTTACCAAGAACTCCACAACAATTATTTTGAAGACATTGAAAACGAAGCTGACCGTTTTTTGGCAACTTACCACACCAATGAACATTCGCCAATTTCAGCTCAAAAATTAAACAATATTTTGAGCGAAAATTTTAATACAGATATGGTAGAAAATGGTTTGGCAGCTTTTCCTGAGCTTCAACATTTTCGCTCTGTAGCCTTACCGCACCAAAATAAAGTTCTACTCAATGGCTTGCTCAATGAAAATCAAAAAACGTATCAGTTGGCAAAAGAACTTGGTTTTAAGTATTTGGGCATTACAGAAAGAGGTATTCCTGGCTTAAAAGCGCAAACTTTTGAAGAGGTTTTGAATAATTTTAAAGCCGCTTATTTTGCCGTAGCGATTTTGATTCCCCGTGAGCGATTTGTAAAAGACATAAGTACTTGGTTTGAAAAACCAAGCCTTGACAAAGATTTTTTACCCAATTTATTAGAAAAATACCAAGTTTCGGCAGAAACGCTTTTTCAGCGTTTTAATGTTTTACCTCGTTTTTTTGGTATAGAAAAATTGTTTTTTTTACGTTTCGTGAACAATACAAACAATAACGAGTACGAAATAGACAAAGAATTACATTTGTACCATCGCCATCAGCCACATTCTAATGGACTTAACGAGCATTATTGCCGTCGTTGGTTAGCGATTGGTTTGATAGAAGATTTATTTTTGCCAGAAAACAAAAACAATTCGATGCTTTTTGATGTTCAAAAATCAAAATATGTAGCATCTGGTGAAGAATACCTTTGTTTTACAATGGCTCGCCCATCGCATCCGTCGCTAAACCGTAATGTAAGTGTTACGATTGGCTTGCAGATAGATGCTTTTTTGCATAAAAAAATAAAATTTTTAAACGACTCATCTATTTCTTCACAACAAGTTGGTGTCACTTGTGAACGCTGTCCAGTCGTAGATTGCAAAGAACGAGTCATGCCGCCTGTTCGTTTGGAAGAGCGTGAGCGGAGAAAAAAAATCCAAGCTACTTTGTCAAAATTGGCAGAGTAAAATCATAAAGCTTTTACGATGAAAAAAAATATCCAATCTTTCGCTTTTTTATTTTTTTTGTGGTCTTCAATTTTTGCTCAAAACGCTTTTGATGTCAAATTAGACAGCACAATATTATCTTACCGAGAAGTGGTTGCGACTGTCAATGTTCCTTGGGAAATCACTTATGGAAAAGATGATTTTATTTGGGGAACAGAACGTAGAGGTCGCATTTTTCGATTAAATCCAAATACAGGAGTTTTAACGTATGTACTTAATATTGAGTCTGTTATTGCAGGAAAAGGCACAAGCGAGCCTGGTCTTTTGGGTTTTACTTTCCACCCTAATTTTCCAGACAGCAACAAGGTTTTTGCTGTTTATAACTACACTGAAAGTGGTGCAACAAAAGAACGGTTGGTAAGTTTTGAGTGGAATGGAACAGCCTTAGTCAAAGAAAAAAAATTAATAGACAACATCGCTGGCGGAAATATTCACAATGGTTCTCGCCTTTTGATTTCAAAAGACAATAAAATTTTAATGACAACAGGCGATGTTGGACAAAATACAAACAGCCAAAAATTAGATGTTATTTTGGGTAAAGTATTGAGAATCAACCTTGATGGAACAATTCCAAGTGACAATCCTTATCCAAACAGTTACATTTATTCTTTCGGACACCGCAATTCGCAAGGCTTATGCTTTGGTCCTAACGGACAACTTTATAGTTCTGAACACGGACAAACCAATGACGATGAGTTCAATATCATCGAACCAAAACGTAATTATGGTTGGCCTTCCGTTCAAGGTTTGTGTAATACTGCAACAGAACAAACCTTTTGTCAAGAAAATAATGTAAAAGAACCGATTTGGACTTGGTCACCTTGTGTAGCGGTCAATGATTTGTGTTATTACACGCACGATGCCATTCCTGAGTGGAAAAATAAAATCTTAATTTGTGTGATGGGCGGTTTTAACAATAAAAAACCTCGTGTTTCAGTCATGAATATGAGTGCTGATGGAAAAACGGTCATTGATGAAAAGTTGTATTTTCAGAATTTTGGACGAATCAGAGATATTTGTATCAATCCCAAAAATGGAACAATTTACTTGGCAACCAATGGGCCCAATTATCCTGGTGCTGGTCCGAATAAAATCATTGAATATACGCCAAAGAAACAAGCAGTGAGCAGTAGCGAGCTTAATAACACAGAGCGTTGGGTAACAATTTATCCAACACCAGCGAAAACAACGCTTAATTTTGATTTTGGAAAAAAAGTTCAAGGCGAAAGTTTCCAAATATATGACCTTAATGGAAAAAATGTTTTTAATGATAAAATTCAAGGAATGTACCAAAAAATTGATGTCAGCAACTGGGCAAAAGGCTACTATATATTGAGTGTCGAAAACCAAAATGGCATTGTTTCAAAGGCTTTTTTGATTGAGTAAGTAGTCATAAGTCAATAAGTCGTAAGTCTTTTAACTTTTTGATTTACAATAGTTTATAATATTTTAAAATGTCGATTGTTTCACTCGAAGTACTTAATTATAATTTTACAATAAAATAAAAAATATGACTTGGAAGAATTCTTACATTTATATCCTTATTCCAGCTTTAATCTTGGCGGGTTTTATAGGAAAATACCTTTATCAAGCACCAAAATTTATCAATGGAGAAAAAACACCAGAGTTTTCCGCTACTTTAATCAATGGAGAGCCTTTCAAATTAGCTGATTTAAGAGGAAAATATGTTATTCTTGACTTTTGGGGTTCTTGGTGTGGCCCTTGTCGCAAAGCAAATCACGAATTATTACCTATTTATAAAAAATACCACAATGCACAATTCAAAGATGCCAATGGGCTTGAAATTGTAAGCGTTGGTATTGAAACAAACGAATTGGCTTGGAAAAAAGCCATTCAGCAAGATGGGCTAATCTGGAAATACCATATTTCGTCACTCAATGAGTTTGATAACCCAATAGCAAAACAATATGGTGTAAAAGTTATTCCAACATCTTACCTTATCAATGAAAACGGTGTTATCATTGGTGTGGACTTGTTGGCAGAAAATTTAGACAGGATGTTGGGCGATAGATTAAAGAAATAAAATTTTTATTATATCTTTGCTCCTCTCACCTCTTTATTATTTTTTAATTTTTTCAAAAATCTAAATAAATATGAAGCGTTTTCGTTCTGCATATTCTTTTTTTGCAATTATAGCGGTAGCTGTTTTGTTGCTAAGTAATAGTGGTAGCGCACCACAAGGGAGTACAGGTTCTCCTAACGATGGTGCTACTTGCGGACAGTGTCATAGCGGAGGTAATTTCGGTGGGAACTTAGTGATAGGTGTCCCTTCTACGATTATGCCTTCTACAAGCTATGTAATCACTGTTACTTCTAATAAAACAACAGGTACGCCAATTCGTGCTGGTTTTTCACTCAAATCAGAAGTTGCTGGCGCAAATGTTGGTACGTTTAGTGCTGGCGCAGGTACAACGGTTTCGAGTGGTTACGTAGGACACAGTCCTGCAAAAAGTTTTTCGGGCGGTAGTAATGTAACATGGACATTCAACTGGATGTCACCAGCTTCTTTTACCAATGGTGCAAGCATTAATTTTTATGCGGCTTCTGTCATAGGAAATGGCAGCGGAAATGGTGGTGATCAAGCCGTTAGTGCCAATGCTTCTGGAATTTTTCAAGGCGCAGTTTCAAGTCCTTTGACAGTTGCCGTTCAGACACAAAACAATGTAACTTGTAATGGAGGCAGCAATGGCGCAGTAACCGTTGGTGCTGTAGGAGGCTCTGGCTGTTCTTATACTTACGCTTGGTCAAACGGACAAAGTGGTGCTACTGCAACGAATCTTAGTCCAGCAACCTATACCGTAACTGCCACTTGTGGAGCGCAAACGGGAACTGCCAGTGTTATGATTTTGCAACCTCCTGCGATTGTTTTCAACTCAACTTCCTCTCAGGGTATCAATTGCAACAATGTTGGGAGTGCCAGTGCTTTTGCATCTGGCGGAACAGGAAACCTCTTTTATACTTGGTCAAATGGCGGATCTGGCTCTCTTATTTCCGTATCAACATCAGGGATTTATACAGTAACAGCGACGGATGGTGACAATTGTAAACAATCCACAACAGTGAATGTAGGTGTTAATCAAACGCCTCCTACAGTACAAATACAGACATCGGGAACATTGACTTGTCTGAACAATTCTGTTACATTGAGCAATGCGGTTTCCAATATCAATTATACCTATAAATGGGGTACTCCTGGAAGCGGTACTGTAGCTTCGACAAGTTCAAGTTATACAGTAACACAAGGAGGTGCTTATAATGTTACTGTTACCAACGGGGCAACGGGTTGTAGTGCAGTAGAAACAACCATTGTACAGAGCAATACAGCTGCTCCAAGTGCGCAAATTGCGAATATCAATCCGACTTTGACTTGTACCAATTCAAGCATTGTTTTAGATGCGAGTTCTTCTACGGGTACAAGTTCGCCTTTGGCTTTTCAATGGTCAGGAACGGGGATTATTGCAGGTGCTGTGACATCAAAAGCAACTGTAAATCAAGGTGGTAATTTTACAGTGGTTGTGACTGACAATGCGAATGGTTGTACTGCCAGTAAATTCATTGGTGTTCTTGCCAATACCACTCCGCCTACGGTAAGCACAACAGGAGCTACATTGACTTGTTCACAAGCAAGTGCTACAATAAGTGCCAATGCTAATCCAAGTAATTCAACATACCAATGGTCGGGTCCTGGTAATTTTAATTCCTCGAATAGTAATCCCACAATTAGTACAGCAGGTACTTATACCGTAACTGCAACAGGAACAAATGGTTGTAAATCAACATCTTCTACGACAGTTGTTGAGAATAAAACTGAGCCAAATGTTAGCATCACGGGACCATCAACGCTTTGTTCTAGTAAAAGCGCAACGCTTTCATTGTCAGGTATTTATCAGTCTAATCTTTGGAATACAAATGTTACTACTCCAACAATTACAGTAGCAAATACTGGTACATATTCTGTCACTGCAACTGGGGCAAACGGTTGTACCAAGGCGGTTTCGCAAGTTGTACAACAAGCACCATCGCCAGTAGTAACAGTGAAAAATGATACTTTGACTTGTGCAAAAAGTAGTGTAAAACTCAATGCAACGACATCGAGTATTTTAGCAACAAAACTTTGGGCGGGACCCAATAATTTTGCAGACACGTCTTTGACACCTACCGTTAATAATGTTGGTACTTATACATTGACAGCAACAAGTAACTTAGGTTGTTCAGCGCAATTCCCTATAACGATTTATAAAGCTCAGGATATACCGCAAGTTACCATTAGCGGTTCGCCTATTATTTGCCAAGGGACGGTTGCTATTTTGGAAGCAACGCCAAATTTGGGAACATATTTATGGAGTAATAACACAACAAGTAGCAGTTTAATTACAAATCAAGCTGGAACATATTCCGTTACTGTTACCAATGCACAAGGCTGTAAAAGCTCTGCATCTTCAACTGTTTCTATCTCTCCAATTCCAAACGTACAAGTAGCGGACATCAAAGCCTGTGAAGGTACAAGCGGACAGCTAAAAGCAATATTGGTAGTACCAGACACAGCAACAACCTATACTTGGACAAGTAATAATGGCTACACGGGTAGTTCCCAAACCGTTAATTTACAAAACATTACACCAGCAAATGCTGGTAAATATTATGTTTTGACAACAAACCAAAATGGTTGTGTTGGAAAAGATACTGCGAATGTTTTGGTTTCGCCTAAAATCACAAATGTTTTATCAGCAAAAATTACTTGTGATAGTACAGCAACCGTTACAGCAGTAATAGCTGGAGGTATTCTACCTTTTTCATACAGTTGGAGTGGTTCGTCTATAGTATCAAATCCAGCATTTATCAAAGCTCCTGCCAGCGTGACCTTGACCGTTACAGATGCGTATGGTTGCAAATCTGTTAGTACGCCAATAAATTTGCTTG
Organism: Saprospiraceae bacterium; assembly: GCA_043777755.1. Taxonomy (GTDB): domain Bacteria; phylum Bacteroidota; class Bacteroidia; order Chitinophagales; family Saprospiraceae; genus CANHEE01. The sequence continues at coordinate 1,274 of JAYWHK010000240.1, read as the reverse complement.
CACCTACGCCAATAACTGCAATGGGTGTCATTACCAAACCATCAACAGCTAATCCAAACGGAGGCGGTGTTGTCTTGACCGTAAATGGTGGTACAAGTCCTTTCAAATATGCTTGGTCTGATGGTTCAACCAAAAAAGATTTGACAAGTGTAAAAGCTGGTAAATACTGTATTACCATCACTGATGCGAATGCTTGCTCTAAATCTGAATGTTTTGACATAAAAGCAGAATCCGTTGGAACAGAAGATAATAACTTAGCGCAAGGAATCCGTGTTTTCCCTAATCCAAGCAATGATTATTTGACTATTGAAATCAAAAATGATGTTTTAATAGAAAAGATTCAACTTTTTGATGACAAAGGGAAATTAATCCAAACCTTTGAAAAAGACATTCGTCGTCTTGATTTGAGTAATCTTCCAAGTGCTATCTACTTCTTGAAAGTAGAAGGAAACGAAGGTTTTGCAATGAAACGAATTTTGAAAATGTAATTTATTTATTTTAAAATAAAAAATCCTTCCAACTCGGAAGGATTTTTTTATTTCTCTTCAATTATGGAAAAAATAGGACTTTTTTTTGGTTCATTTAACCCAATTCATGTAGGGCATTTGATTATAGCCAACTATATGGTGAGCAATACAGATTTGAAAAAAGTTTGGTTGGTGGTTTCTCCGCAGAATCCACTCAAACAAAAAAATACACTTGCCAACGATTATGACCGTTTGCATTTAGCACGTTTGGCAGTCGAAGACAATTTGCTATTGCAAGTTTCTGACATTGAATTTTCCTTGCCAAAACCTTCTTATACGATTGATACTTTGACTTATTTAAAAGAAAAATACCCAACAAAAGAGTTTGTTTTGATTATGGGTGGTGACAATGTAGGTACTTTACACAAGTGGAAAAACTATGAACAATTGCTTGAAAACTATGAAGTTTATGTTTATAAACGTCCAAATTACGAATTGGGCGAACTGGCAACACATCATAAAATTAAATTTTTTGAAGCACCAATGTTGGATATTTCAGCGACTTATATCAGAGATGCTATTCGCAACAAAAAATCTATTCAATACTTGGTGTCAGAAAAAGTATTCGATTACTTAGAAAGTAGCAAAATGTACAAATAAGTAGGCGTATAGAAATAAACGTGTTTATTTTAGCCCAACAGGGGTTTTTTATAAAAATATTTTAGGTGCAGCATACCTTTGTAAAAAAATAAAAAACAAAATGTAATTTTGTGAGAGAAAAAAGGGAAGGATAGATTAAGACTGAAG
>JAYWHK010000239.1:0-7816 GCA_043777755.1 Saprospiraceae bacterium | reverse complement strand
AAAATAAAAAATTGATATTTTATTATAAATTAAAATATTATTTTTTAAATTTTTTAAAAATGTTCTGTTTTTAGAAAACTGGAACATCGAGTATAAAGTTTTAAGTGATAATGTGAAACCAGTGTTGGCTAATCAATAACAATAGAAAACTATTGTAAAATTCACACTTTTTTTGTCATTCAGAGTGCGAAGCACGTGGAATCTCGCCCGCGGGTTCTCTCTAAATGGCAATCGTAGTGTGAGATTTCTCCGCTAAAGCTACGAAATGACAAAAAAGAGTAGGTTTACGTTATTGCGGTTTTGTTATTAAAAACGTTTTTGATTAGAATATTCCTAATGACAAAACCAAGCTAACGTAATACAACAGCACAATAAGTCCTCTCCTTTGGTCACGAAGGACTCTTGGGAGAGAGGATTTAGTCACGAAGGACTCCTTTGGAGGAGAGGCTGGTCTTATTTCTTCTCTTTTTCTTTCTCAATTTCAATCAATTCTGTCATTACTTCGTCCAATTTTTTAGGATTTATTTTTTTCATAATGATTTTTTTATCTTTATCCAAAATAAAAACCATTGGCGTGGACTTTACATAATAATTGGTTTGGCTGTTGGATTTTAAGTAAGTATCTACGCCAACTGGAAATTTCATACCAGGACGCTCGTCCATAAATTGCCAACATTCTGGAATTTTATCTGCATCAAAACGGTTGCAAATACCTAACAAATAAACGCCTTTGCTTTTCCATTTATTGTAAAAATCAATCACATCTGGCATTTCTTCCTTGCAGTGACCACAATCTGGTGCCCAAAACATCAAAATCGTGTAAGGTGAATTGATATCGTAAAGATTGACGGTCTTTCCATCACGCAACTGCAAAGAAAGAGGTTTTGCCATTTGTCCCAAAAGCGTAGGGTAGAGCGAATTGGCATTTTCGATGATTTTTTCCAACTGATCTTTATTTACCCAAGGCGTTTGCCCTGTTTCGTAGTATTTTTTTGCCAAATGAACATAAATGCCATCGTGACCAATGATTTCAGATTTGGCATAAAAATTCAAATAATGCGTCACGATAAATTTAAACGCATCTTGTGCAGGACGTACTTTTTCCAAAATCTTATCAAGCTCCATATTGATAGAATCAGGTGCTTGTACCGCCAATTTCGTTACCAAATAATCGACTCGATTAAACATCAGCGGCGTGCGAATCATACGCTCGTCGCCCATGTCATAATTGTCAAAAAAGTGTTCTTTGTACCAAAAATAACGTTTTGTACGAACTTCATTTTCAGTGCCTTCAAATTTTGGCAAATCAATATCTTTTGACGCTTTTATGATTTTTGCAGAAAATGTTTTATCATTTTTTTTGATAAAATCCCTTTGATAAAGGTCGATTTCTGTTTCATTGTAGTTAAAATTTTTCTCTAATTCTGCTTTTTTATCAGGCATAGCTTTCTTCAAATCTTCTTTGATTTTTGAAGAAATTTCCCTTTTTGTCGCCATTGCATTGAGGTATTGATAATACAGCGTATTGTCAGGCGAATTTGTGATTTTCATATTCGCAGGAATGTCTTTTGTATCAGATTCCATCGAAAAATGCTGCTCACCACGATTAACCAACACCTCAAAATATACATTTTTTGGCTGCATAATAAATAAATAAATGCCAGGTTCAAGGTCTTTTTCACCTTTAAAAATCAGCCAACCATCAGCATCTACCGCAGTAGAATCCTTTATGTATTGTTTATTTCCATAATGGAAACCCAATTTTGCGCTTTTGCCTTCATAATTTGCCAATTTGAATTTGATTTCATAGCCTTTTTGAGCAAAAGTCGTTGTTGAAAATGCTAAAGCAAATAAAAATAAAATAGACTTTATAAATTTCATAAAATTGTCAAGGCGACTTCTGTCGCATTTTGTTAATTATAGCCCAAAATTGCAACCTTTTATTCGATATTTGAAAATATTTAAATATATTTTAACAGAAATATTTTATTTTTATAAAATCATAGACAAAAAAAGCGAAAACAACGGATAAAACTGTTGTTTTCGCTTTTAGAAGTCTTCCCATCAGGGGAAGATTTAGATGGGGCTTTCAATCCACTTGCTCAATAATCTTACGAATCGTGCTTGCGTCGCCCATTGTATAGTAATGCAAACAAGGAACACCTTTAGCTTTTAGTTCTTTTGATTGCGCAACACACCAATCCATACCAACTTGTTTGAATGCTTTGTCATCGGGTGCTTCGTGCAGTGCTTTGACCAAATCATGCGGCAAATTGATGTAAAACAAACGAGGAATTGATGCCAATTGATAGCGTTTTGTAATAGGTTTTAAGCCTGGAACAATCGGAATGTTGATGCCAATGGCACGACATTTGGCAACGAAATCAAAGTATTTTTCATTGTCAAAAAACATTTGCGTTACGATATAATCGGCTCCTGCATCTACTTTTTGCTTCAAATACAACAAATCTAAGTCTAAATTCGGTGCTTCAAAATGCTTTTCTGGATAACCTGCGACACCAATACAAAAATTTGTTTTTTCACCATTGACAATGTTTTTATCCAAATAAACACCGTTGTTCATGTCTGCAATGTGCTTGGTCAAATCCAATGCAAACTCGTGACCGTCCTTGTGAGGAATGAATTTTCCATCAAATTTCAAAGCATCACCACGCAATGCCAAAACATTGTTGATGTCTAAAAAATTCAAATCAATCAGAACATTTTCGGTGTCTTCCTTAGTAAAACCGCCACAAATCAAGTGTGGAACAGCATCTACACCATATCGGTGCATGATGGAAGCGCAAATCCCAACTGTTCCTGGGCGTTTGCGAATCGCTGTTTTTTCATAATAACCACTCGGACGCTTATTATATACAAACTCCTCACGGTGATAAGTAACATCAATGAAAGGAGGTTTAAACTCCATCAAAGGGTCAAGTGTATTGAAAATATCTTGCATACTTCCGCCTTTAAGCGGTGGCAATACTTCAAAAGAGATAAATGTTTTTCCGTTTGCGCTGTTGAAATAATCTGTAACTTTCATAATATTGGGAGTTCGGGTTTCAACCCGAATAATTTTTACTTATTGTAAGGGCGACTTTAGCCGCACAAGAGTTTAAACGTTTTATTTTTCAAAAAAAATAGTAATCATTTAAAAATTTCGTTGTACTTTTGGGTTCTGAGTGCAAAGATACGAACTCTCCAAATTATTTCAAACATTGAGTAGTTTTTTTACTCAATTAGGAGATTAAAAATATAGCGTTTGGCAAAATGAAAATAAAATTGTAATTTTTTTTTTATGAGAAAAATAAAAATGGGCATGGTCGGCGGAGGTCGAGATGCTTTTATAGGTGCGGTACATCGCATGGCTGCCGCTTTAGACGGTCAAATAGACTTGGTTTGTGGCGCATTTAGTAGCAATCCAGAAAAATCTCGTCTTTCAGGAGAGGATTTATTTTTGGCAGCGGACAGGGTTTATCCTGATTTTGAAACGATGATTCGGAGCGAAGCGGCTTTGCCAGCCGATGTCAGAATGGACGCTGTATCTATAGTAACGCCCAATCACGTTCATTTTGCGCCTGCAAAAATGGCTTTGGAGCATGGTTTTCATGTGATTTGCGATAAACCAGTGACGTTTAGCTTGGCTGAAGCACTCGAACTGGAGCAATTGGTTCACAAAACGGGGTTGATTTTCGCTTTGACGCATACTTATAGTGGCTATCCTATGGTCAAACAAGCCCGTGAGATGATTCGTCAAAATGAATTGGGAAAAATCCGAAAAGTTGTTGTGGAATATCCACAAGGTTGGCTTTCTACGAAGCTGGAAGATTCTGAGCAAAAACAAGCGGCTTGGCGCAACGACCCTTCTCGCTCAGGCATTGGCGGTTGCGTTGGTGACATTGGTACGCACGCTGAACATTTGGCTGAGTACATTAGTGGCTTGAAAATCAGTGCTTTATGTGCTGATGTGAGTAGTTTTGTAGAAGGACGTTTGTTAGACGATGATATTAATGTGTTGTTGCGATTTGACAGCGGAGCAAAAGGTTTGCTTTTTGCAAGTCAAATTTCAGCTGGCGAAGAGAACAATGTCAGGATAAAAATTTATGGTGAAAAAGGTGGCATCGAATGGGCGCAAATGGAACCCAATACATTGATTTACAGACCTTTGGAAGGCTCGATGCGTTATATTCGCACGGGCGTAGGTGATTTGTATCCGATTACGCAAGCGCATACGAGAATTCCTGCGGGACACCCCGAAGGTTATTTGGAGGCTTTTGCCAATATTTATCGAAATTTTGCCAAATGTATTCAAGCTCGTTTGGAAGGCATTGAGCCAAGCTCGCATTTTACAGATTATCCGACTATCGAAGAAGGCGTAAGAGGTATGCAATTCATAGAAGCGGTAGTTGCATCAGGAAAATCCGAAGAAAAATGGGTGACTTTAGCTTAGTTTCGAGCGCACCGCTGTTGTTAATTGTTTTGTTTTTTATTGTGGCATTTGTTTATGCCTCGGTCGGTTTTGGTGGAGGATCGAGCTACATTGCTATATTGGCTTTTTTTGCTTTTGAGCCAGCGAGCATAAAAACCATTGCCTTATTGTGTAATATTGTAGTGGTGACAAATGGCACTTTTCTTTTTTTGAGAAAAAAAGAATTGGATTGGAAAAAAATACTTCCTTTGGTTTTATTGAGTATTCCGATGTCTTATTTGGGTGCAGTTTTCAAAATAAGCGATAAACATTATTTTATTCTGTTGGGTGTCAGTTTAATAGTGGCGGCTTTGCTTCTTTTTTTTCAAAAAAATTCAAAAAATGAAACAGGTACAACGCCAATTCATCCTTTTTTAAACCACAAAGGGTTTGGGCTTAGTTTATCCGCTTTGATAGGTTTTTTGTCTGGAATGGTTGGTATTGGTGGTGGTATTTTCTTAGCACCGTTGTTGCATTTAATTCAATGGGATACAGCTCGAAAAATTAGTGCAGCAGCAAGTTTTTTTATTTTAGTCAATTCGATTTCAGGGCTTTTGGGGCAAAGTGAAAATTTATATACTGTTGATTATCAGTTTATTGTGCCATTATTGTTATCTGTTTTTGTAGGAGGAAACCTTGGCGCAAGAATTAGTTTTTCTTTTTTTGACGCTGTTTGGATAAAAAAAATTACAGCGATTCTATTGTTTTTGGTAGCGATAGAATTGCTTTGGCGGTAAGAAAGTAAAAATGTAAAAGGTTAAATTTAAAATGTAAAAATATTGCTAATCAGCAATTTTCATAATCAAACTATTCTAAATAAAAAATCCTGTCCGTAACTGCAATACGAACAGGATTTAAAGAAAATTTATTACTTAAAACTCAGCTATCTTTTTATTTTGTCAGACAGGTTTTGGGTTCTTAAACCCGTCTGACGCATAAAATATTTTTTTAGAAAATTTACGTATTTGTGTAACGCCTTATTGATGATACAAAGATAGTATCTTGCGAATAAAAAAAATACACAAATTTGATACATTAAGTGACGTTTATATTTTAATTAATCAATATTAAATAACTGATTATCAATTTGTTAGGATATAAAAATGTGATACAATTGCGGCGATTTATTTTCTTAATAAATAAAACAAATTAATTATTTTATTATTTATAAAAAATTAATAATGAATAATTTATGAAAAAATATACTTGAAATAAAAATTATTATTTTTTTATAAAATAAAATGTAGTGCAGAAAATCTGTATCGGTCTATTTTTTATTTTGGCAAGTATTAGAATTGCCTAAAAAATAAATTGTCTAATATACAATGTCACAAAAAATGTTTTTTACAAAATTTATTTTATTGTAACTTTGAAAACCTAAATGTCGAGATGAATAATTCGCTTCGTTACAGTTGCCAAGTAAAATTACCTGATTTTGGTCAAAATTCGCAAGATAAACTCAAAAATGCTCGTGTTTTGGTCGTTGGTGCAGGTGGATTGGGTTGTCCTGCGCTTCAATATTTGGCGGCTATTGGTATAGGAAAACTCGGGATTGCAGATTTTGACCTTGTGTCATTGAGTAATTTGCACCGTCAAATTCTATATACGCCAGAAGAAATTGGGCAGTATAAAGCAAAAATTGCACAAACAAAGTTGCAAGCACAAAATCCTGATATTCAAATAATTGCAATTGTAGAAAAAATCACCTCACGGAATATTTTTACTATTTTAGAAAATTACGATTTGGTTTTAGATGGAACGGATAATTTTGAAACCCGTTATTTGCTCAATGATGCTTGTTTTTTGCAAAAAAAACCTTTGGTTTATGGTGCAATTTATCAGTATGAAGGACAAGTAGCGGTTTGGAATGTGCAGAGAGAAGACGGTACATTTTCGCCTAATTATCGAGATGTTTTTCCTGATGTAGATGCTTCGCAAGTGCCAAATTGTAGTGAAGGCGGTGTTATTCCAACAATTGCTGGCATTATCGGCTGTATGCAAGCGAATGAGGTTGTCAAATATTTTACAAAAACGGGTGAATTATTGGCTGGAAAAATGCTAATGCTCGATGCGCTAACACTTCAAAGTCGCATCATTAAAATAGGTTCAGTGACAAATGTAAATATAGAAAAAATTATAGAAAGTATTGATATACAGCTACTTACAATGAGTGATTTTTTAAAGACGAAAGAAAAATACCATCTTGTAGATGTTCGAGAGGAGAAAGAACGACTTGATTTTAATATAGGAGGAGAGCATATTCCATTGCAAAAATTAGAGGAACAATTGCCTTTTTTATACAATGAAAAACCAATTTTATTTTATTGTGCATCAGGAAAACGAAGTGCTGAAGCTGTTAAAAAATACTTGAAAAGTGGAGTAGGGAAGGCTGCTTTTTCTTTGCAAGGTGGCGTGAATGGTTTTGATAAAAATTTTGATTGAAGGATAGAAAATTTTTTTGTAAATAGTTGTTTTTCAAGGAGTTGTAAAAAAAAACTACCACTCAGAATCTCAGATTCTAAGCAGTAGTTTTTTTGTTAAACTGTAACTCCGCTAAAGATAGGCCATAGGAATTTCGGCGATTAGCCAATTTTCGTTAATTTTTACTCTTTTAATAGTGTTTAAGTGCATTAGAATGTCTTTTGGAGTATATTTTTTCAATGAATTATGTAGAATAAGCCTTTTGTAAAGCCTGTAATAAAAGATTAACGCAATGTGGTTGATGAATAATCAACCTTCCAATGCTTCGTTAGAACGGGTGTAAGTGACATCAGCAAACAAAATATTCTTAAAGGTATCAAATAAAATTTCGACGGCAGCACGACATTTATAAAATTCATAAATTTGTTGTGGTGTATTTTTCGTGTAAATCAGCAACAATTCGCCTTGCGCCATAACGTCTGCGATGTTCCGTAAAAACCTCTTTAACTTTTCTCCCTAGTTTCCTTTAAAACATAAGTTTCACTGCGTTGCCAAGCATAAAATGAATTTTTTTAACTCCTTTAGGAGTACAAATCTCGCTCCGTTTCAACTTGTCGCAATTGCTTGCGAAGCTGTTCATTTTCCGAAATAATCAATTGATTATCAATTGATTGAGAAGACAAGGCTACTGTCTTCCAGTTGTAAAGTAAGTTTTCCCCGATGCCCAATGTTCGAGCAACTTCACTAACGCTCCGTCCCGAATTTAGCATTTTTAAAGCTTCTGTTTTGAATCCTACGTCGAACTTCCTACGTTTTCGTGTTGATGTTTTCTTGTCCATAATCGCACAAAGTTAAAGGAATTTTTTGTGCGGATAAACTGAACCATGTCATAGTGGTGTGAGAGGTCGGAAAAGAATAACGTAA
>JAYWHK010000238.1:0-7848 GCA_043777755.1 Saprospiraceae bacterium | reverse complement strand
TTAACATTATAATTACAAGCGAAAAACTAAGCGTTTCAGAATGTTTTGAGTGGCTAAAATCACCAAATTGCGGAGGAATAGACCTTTTCGTAGGCACTGTCCGCAATGAAACAAAAGGAAAAAAAGTACTTCGCTTGGAGTTTGAAGCCTACGTTCCAATGGCAAAATCAGAAATGGAAAAAATCGCTCAACAAATCACGGAACGTTGGCAGGTAGAAAAAATATTGATACACCATGCTGTAGGAACATTAGAAGTTGGCGAAATTCCTGTTATCATTGGTATCGCTTCTGCTCATCGTGATGTTGCTTTTGAAGCGTGCCGCTATGCGATTGATACGCTCAAAAATACAGTTCCTATTTGGAAAAAAGAGTTTTTTGAAGACGGTCAAGTTTGGGTGGCTGCGCATCCTTAAAAAAGGCGAATGTAAAAATAACACCGTTCATAAATCGTTTATAATATTTTAATATCTATTATATGTATGTTGATAACTGTTTTAAGTTTTGGAATTGCCAAAGAAATTTTTGGCGCATCAAGTATCGAAATTGAGCTACAAGAAGGCGCAACAAGCAATGATTTAAAGTCTTTTTTAGAAGAAAAACATCCTCGTTTGCGAGCTTTAGCATCGTATATGATTGCAATTGACAATGAATATTCAACTGATAATCAAGTCATTACATCGAAAAATGAAGTGGCTATTATTCCGCCTGTGAGTGGAGGTTGAAATTCGGGATTCTAAATTCGGGATTCGGGGTTTTTAAATTCTAAATTTTAAATTCTAAATTTTAGAATCGAAAAACGTAAGCGTAAGTAATAAATTTAGAATTTAGAATCGAAAACATAGGAATAAGTAACAAATTTAGAATTTAGAATAAAAGAATTTAGAATAAAAGAATTTAGAATTTAGAATTTATGATAAGCGTACAAGAAGCTGAAAACTTTATCCTTTCGGAACGTAGAGATTACGGCACTGAAAAGTTGGTTTTGACAAATGCGGTGGGTCGTGTTTTGTCAGAGAATATTTATGCAGATAGAGATTTTCCACCTTTTCATCGGGTGACAATGGACGGCATTGCGATTGATTATCAAGGTTTTATAAATAAAAATCGTCGTTTCAAACGGATTGCGACACAAGGGGCTGGTGTTGCGCCTTTTGCTTTAAAAAACTTGAACGAATGTATTGAGATTATGACGGGTGCTGTTTTGCCTACAAACTGTGATACGATTATCCGATACGAAGATTTGAGCGTTGAAGGTGATTTTTTCACACTCCTGACAGACGATGTAAAACAAGGTCAAAATGTACACATTCAAGGTCGAGATAAACGAAAAGGAGATTTGGTGCTTGCTGAAAATCAAGTCATTACACCACAATTAATTCAAATGGCGGCATCAGTTGGCGCAACACATTTGGAGGTAAAAAAACTGCCTCGTATAGTGATTCTGTCCTCTGGTGACGAGTTGGTGGATATTCACGAAGCACCTCTACCCTACCAGATTCGACGCTCGAATAGTTATACTTTACAGGCTGCATTGCTGGCTTATAATATAAATGCTGATTTGTTGCATATTCCTGATAATGAAGAAGTTACAAGGAAAGAAATCCAAAATTGTTCACAAAATTACGATATTTTGATTTTGTCGGGCGGTATTTCTATGGGAAAATTCGATTATATTCCAGGAGCTTTGGAAGCTGTTGGTGTCCAAAAAATATTCCATAAAGTAGCGCAACGTCCAGGAAAACCATTTTGGTTTGGTAAGGCTGAAAATGGTGCTATTGTATTTGCTTTACCAGGGAATCCAGTTTCTACTTTTATGTGTTTTCAACGTTATGTTTTGCTTTGGTTAGAAAAAAATCTAAGCATTGAAAAAGTAAAAAACTATGCTGTTTTGGGAAAAAATATCATTTTTAAGCCAAATTTGCATTATTTTGCACAAGTAAAATTAAGCCAAAATGAACAAGCGCAAACCATTGCAATGCCTTTTGAAGGCAATGGGTCTGGCGATTTTGCCAACTTAACAACAAGCGATGCTTTTATAGAATTGCCTACTGGAAAAACAGAATTTTTAGAAGGCGAAGTGTATCGGATTTGGAAATTTTAAAAAAATGCAAATAACAACAACTGACGCTTTAGCGCAACTCAAAGATTCCAAAAAACTTTTTTTAGAAGTTTTCAAGCACGGCACACTCGCTGTTGAAGTATATAAACCTTTTGAAAAAGATGGGCAACAACCACACGACCGAGATGAAGTGTATGTGGTCATTGCTGGAAGTGGTGACTTTTTCTCCGATGGAAAAACGTATCGTTTTCAAGCTGGCGATTTTTTATTTGTTCCAGCTGGCGTAGAACATCGTTTTGAGAATTTCACAGAAGATTTTTCTACATGGGTTTTGTTTTATGGGCCAGTCGGAGGAGAAAAAGGATAAGGATTGATTTTACAAAATAAAAAAAACAGCTGGCAGAAATAAACTGACAGCTGTTAAATATATAAGGGTATGAACTTATACGATTATTATTTTTGAAAAACCCTGATGTAATCCACTTCCATGCGTTGTGGAAAAGTCGTTGTTGCATCAGGATAGCCTGGCCAAATTCCACCAACCGCAACATTAAAAATAAAGAAAAATGGTGCATTGTATGGATAAGGATTTGCGCCTAATTTGGCAGCAGTAGTTGTAAAAATTACTTTATCGTCCACCAAAATACTCAATTTATCTTTTTCCCAATCCATCGAAAACACATGAAATTCGTCAGCAAATGTTTTTCCACTTTGTAAAACATATACCCCTTGTGTATTTTTACTTTTGGTATCACCTACATTACCCCAGTGAATTGTGCCGTAAACTTTCTTTGAATCGTGACCCAAATGTTCCATAATGTCAATTTCTCCACAAGCGGGCCAACTTACTTGATTGATATTAGCACCCAACATCCAAAGTGCAGGCCAAATGCCTTGTCCGTAAGGTAATTTTGCACGAATGTCTATACGCCCAAAAGTGAACTCTTTTTTACCTTTTGTAAGCAAACGAGCTGAAGAATAATCACGATTTACCGTTTTTTCCTTAATCGCTTCGATGACCAATTTTCCATTTTTTAGATAGGCATTTTTAGCATCATTGGTGTAATATTGGCTTTCATTGTTGCCCCAACCAGAGCCACCAATATCGTAACTCCAATCCGCAGTATTGATTGCTGTTCCATTAAACTCGTCAGCCCAAGCCAATTTGTAACCAGAATAATTGTCTGGCGAAGTAAAACCTTCATTGCTTGACGGAACATAAGTATCGTCGTTACGAATCGTGCAAATTACTTCGGCTTGATTCAGCGTTGCATTTTTTACATTTGAAAAAACTACTTTGAAATCTTCATCGCCTTCTTTCAAAGAGTCTGCAACAACATCAATCTTTATTTCGGCACTTGTTGAACCAATTGGAATCGTCAAAACACCTTTATTTTCGATAAAATCTTCACCAGTTTTTGCTCCAATTGCTTCCGTTGTATAATCGACTGATACTTCTTGACTTGCAGCTTGACTCATATTTACTTTGACCCGAAAAGGAGTTGTCTTACTATTTCCTTCAAATAAAGTAACGCTCGAAACCGTAATTTTGGGTACTACAGGCTCAGGAGTTGGCGTTGTCTTGGTACAGGCAACAGAAAAAATGGCTATCAAAGATAACCCTAAAAATAGATTGTATTTATTCATTCTCAAAGTGTTTAAATAATCGTAAGTCAATAAGTCACAAGTCAATAGCCTATTGACTTTGATATTTTATTTTTTTAGTTTGCTTCGTATGTAAATCTCCATTCCAAGGCTGAATAAACAGCAGCAATGACCAATTTTTTATCTGTCAATTCAATGATTGTAAAAGTAACAGATTTTTGAGGCGTATTTATCTCTGCATTAGTGCCTACTTTGTACAAACCCATCCATGCGCCTTCGCCATCTAAGGTTAATTTATTGCCAGAAACAGAATATTTGTGCTTTCCAGAACCCCAAACATTGAAAGGTGCTTTCCAAGCAGCGGCATCATTGCAACCAACCTTTGGACCGCCCGCAGGGATAATATTTCCATTTCCATCGGCATCTCCCCAAAAATCACCTTTATTGTCGTACTCAAATATACCTTTTGACGTAAATTTAAACTCGTCATTAAAGTGACAAGGACGACCAGCCACTTCGGTAATCGGACTTGCCCAATAAATAGTTGTCAAACCAGGCGTTCCCACGGTCATTGCGCCAACATCAGGCTTTAATTTCCAAGTTCTTGTAGAACAACCGCTCAATAAAGCAACCGCACCTGAGCAGGCATTCGGATCATCTTGTGTAATTGTAATTTTTTGTTTTGCTGTACCAAATCCACCTTTGTTAAAAGCAGTTAAGGTTACTTCAAATTCTCCTTTGAAAGGAAAATAACCTTCAAAAGTAGATTGTTCTGACTTCGAGCCATTTCCCAAGTCCCATTGCGAAAGAAAAGCATCTGGCGTTGTGTTGGTCAAAATAACATGATTCGCATCTTTGCCCGCTTTGTAAGTGAACGATGCTACAGGTGGCGCAGGTAACGTAATTTTTTCATCTTCTTGCGGCTTGCAACCCAATGCCAAAATAAATAAAAGGTAAAATATTTTTTTCATCTTTAAAAGTATAAATTTTTTGAATTTGAAAACAAATGTAGCTAATAAATTTATTATATAATAAAAAAAAGATAGACAAATGCTGGACAAGCCATTTTTTAGTAGAAATCTTGTATTTTTGTCGTTTTAAATTTTGTTTTTCCATTGTCCATTTCGATTTTGGAATATTTTAAAAAATAAGAAATAAGACTTATCTTTGCAAAAAATACCCAACCATTCATGTCAAATAAACTATCCAACTTTATCCTCAACACTTGGCAACCACACAAGGACGAAGGAATACAACAAATCAATGCCGTAACGGGCGAACTTATCGCAACCGCAGGAAGCGATGGCTTGGATTATGCCGAAATGTACGATTTCGCTCGCAAAACAGGCGGTAAAACCTTGCGAAAAATGACTTTTCAAGAGCGTGGTCGTATGCTCAAAGCATTGGCGTTTTACCTCATGGAGCGAAAAGAAACCTATTATACAGTCAGTTATCAAAGCGGAGCGACCCGTGGCGATAGTTGGATTGACATAGAAGGCGGTATCGGAACGCTCTTTGCCTATGCGAGTTTGAGGAAGAAATTTCCAGATAAACCTTTTTATGTTGATGGAGAATTGGCAAAATTGAGCTCAAATAACACCTTCGTTGGGCATCACATTTTGACACCAAAACCTGGCGTGGCGGTACATATCAATGCCTTCAATTTTCCGATTTGGGGAATGTTGGAAAAACTCTCTTGCGCTTGGATGGCTGGCGTTCCTGCGATTGTGAAACCGTCCGAAATCACGTCTTACATCACAGAAGCAATGGTGCGAGATATTCACGCTTCGGGCATCGTTCCCGAAGGCGCATTGCAGTTGGTTTGTGGCAATGGTCATGGGATTTTAGACCCTGCGACGATGAACGATGTTATCGCTTTTACGGGTTCGGCAACGACAGGCAAACGCTTGAAATCAATGTCGCATATCATAGAAAATACCGTTCCGTTTCATATAGAAGCGGATAGTTTGAATGCGATTGTTTTGGGCGAAGACTGTACGCCACAAACGCCTGAATTTGAGCTTTTTATAAAAGAAATCAGAAAAGAAGTTGTTACCAAAACGGGTCAAAAATGTACCGCAATTCGTAGAGTAATTGTTCCCGCTGCGATGATTGACGATGTGAAAAATGCTTTGTCAAAAGAACTTTCTAAGACGGTTATTGGTGATCCACAAACGCAAGGCGTGCGTATGGGAACGCTCGTCAGTCGTCCACAAATGCAAAAAGTAAAAGAGCAAGTCACTTTACTTTCGCAAAAAACACCTATCATTTATGGCGATTTGGAACAGTTTGAAATCGTAGGTGCAAGTCGTGAAAAAGGAGCTTTTTTTGCGCCCATTGTTTTGCTCAATGAACGACCTTTTGAATACACTGACACCCATAATATTGAGGCTTTTGGTCCAGTTTGTACGCTCATGCCTTACGATACTTTGGAAGAAGCCATCGAGTTGGCAAACATGGGAAAAGGCTCGTTGGTTTCGACAATAGTTACTCATAATCAAGACTTTATGCAAGAGTATGTCTATGGTGCGGCAGCGTATCATGGTCGTATTTTGGTTTTGAATAGAGAAAGTGCCAAGGAAAGTACAGGACACGGTTCGCCTATGCCTTTGATGATGCACGGAGGTCCAGGTCGTGCAGGAGGTAGCGAAGAATTGGGTGGTATGCGTGGCGTTTTTCATTATATGCAGCGCACCGCAATACAAGGACATCCAAGCGTAATCACTTCATTAACAGGAGTTTATCAACAAGGTGCAGCGCAAAAAGAAACAGATATACATCCTTTCAAAAAGCATTTTGAAGACCTCGAAATTGGCGAAACGCTCATCACTGCCAAACATACGGTCAGCGAAGCGGACATTACGAATTTTGCCAATGTGAGTGGCGATAATTTCTACGCTCATACGGACGCAACTGCACTCGAAGGCACACCTTTTACGGGTCGTGTGGTGCATGGTTATTTTGTATTGTCGAAAGCTGCGGGATTATTTGTAGATGCGAAAAAAGGACCCGTTTTATTGAATTACGGTTTGGACGAATGTCGTTTCACAAAACCCGTTTATCCTGGTATGACGATTGGCGTAAAATTCACTTGCAAAGAAAAAACTGACCAAGAAAAACGTTCCGAAGACGACATCGCAAAAGGTATCGTCCGCTGGCTCGTTGATGTCTATGATGAAACTGGCGAAACGGTGGCGGTAGCTACGATTTTGACAATGGTAAAAAAGAAAAAACAAGAATAAAATTTAATATTATGAAATATAATAATCCAATTTTAGATAAAATCTATCAAGATGAAACAAAATTAATAAGTGATAGATTAGAAAAGCAACAAGCATATATATTGCCTATTTTCCAAGAGTTTATAAAAAAACAAAAAAAACTTGGGAATATCAATGAATTTATTGGCATAGAGTTATATGCTTATTTCAATACAGTTAATGCATTGCTCAGTTATGACGATGAATATGATAGATTACCAGAAAATATAAAAGCGAATTTTCTTAAAAATCAAAACGAATCTGAAAATAAATTATTGATGTTAGATGCTGATTTTATTGTACCTGTTATAAATAAAGAAGCTATGGAGCATAAATATAGAACAAAAATTACCCCAACAATATATGAAACTTTTGAGATTGATTTAAGAAACTATGTATGCCAAGAAGTACATATTTGGATTGCATCTATATGGCAAAAAGCAGAATTAGATGCTGTAGTACCTATTGCATTTATGTTAGATTATCATGATGGAAATATTTTTGATTTAAAACAAATGAAGTTTGTGTTGAACAGAGGACCTTTGTTAAAAGAGAATCTTAATTTGCCTAACTATACAGAAGAAGAATTACGTTTTAGGATTGCACACCGCACTTCTGACCGCCAAGTTTTACAAAAAGGAAATATTTATAAAGAAATAGGTTACGCTTTAGAAAGAAGTAACGATGTATCTTATTTACTGATTAATAGAACTTATGAAAATAAAAAGGTTATTGACGAAAAAATAACCGTATTTTCTCTAAATGAAAATTCTAATAATAACACTATTTTTCGTTGGGAAGCAGCTGACTTGTTAAGAGATGTAATACTCGATGTTCCAGTTTTCTAAAAACAGAACATTTTTAAAAAATATGAAAAACAATATTTGTTTTTATAATAAAATATTGATATTTTATTTTTATAAA
>JAYWHK010000237.1:0-7853 GCA_043777755.1 Saprospiraceae bacterium | reverse complement strand
AAATACTGTTTCTTGCATAATTTTTTCGTTTGATAACTCAAAATTACGCTTTTTTTATGATTTCGTTGCACTTACATTTTTCGTGCCGCTCAACAGTGGAATTTTATCTTGGCACTTTAATTTTATACGTTTTTTTCAATTTATTTGTAAAAACGGGTGTCAATAACCAAGGATTATATACTTTAAAAATACGGAAGCTCAATCCATTGTCTTTTGCGACATCTGCCCAATTGGCTGTACTCGCAAAAGTTAATTCTTTCATTTCTGGGAACTGCTCATAAAGATGATTCGACGGTACATCAAAATCATAATCCAATGGATGTTGCATGATTTCTTTCAACGCCATCAAACGAAAAACATAACGTGATGTTTCTTCATTGAGGTTAAGGTCAAAAAAGGTTTGCGCTCTTTGTTCACGAATCTCTCTGCTCAGACGAGGTGCGCCTTCATTGTAAGCCGCTGCCGCCAAAAGCCAAGAACCATATTGTTTATAATTGTCTTTGAGGTAACGACACGCCGCACGGGTTGATTTTTCAGTGTGGTAACGCTCGTCGATTTCGTCGTTGATTTCCAAACCGTACTGAAGTCCAGTTGGTTTCATAAATTGCCAAAGTCCTTTTGCGCCCGCAGGTGAAGTGACGTTGCGCAAAGTACTTTCTGCGACACAAAGGTATTTGAGGTCATCGGGACAGCCTTCTTCCGCCAAAATCTTTTCGATTTCGGGAAAATAACGGTTTGCCAACTTGATGTTCATAATATTGGTGGACTGCAAATAAGCGTTGATGAGAATCTCTCTATCCAAACGTTCTCGAACATCAAAACTTTCCATCGGGTAGCGTTCTCCACAAAAAGAAAAATCTTTGCCATTGAGGTCAAAGCAATGTACACGACGACCATCGCCATCTGCACCTGTCAAAGAAGTGGTAATTAAATTTTGTTTTCCCTTAAAAGAGGTTACGCCCATCACAATCAAGCCCAAAGCTGCTGCCAAAACGCATAAATAAAAATACTTTTGTTTCATAATAAATATGTTTCGCTGATGTTAAAAATTCTGAATTTTTTATAAAAACATACAAAGTTATGAAAAACTTATTGAATTGGCAACATTTTTTTGTTTTCAAGAAAAACCACTGAAAAAAATCATTTCTCTTATTGATTTTCATCAATGCTGCACCACGAAATATTACAGCAACTAACGGTTTGTGCTTAGTCATAAATTAACTGTACAGAGATGATAAGATGGTTAAAAATTTGCAGAATCATTAAGTATTTGAGCTAAGGCTAAAATTGAAGTGCAAAAATTTTATTGTGTATCAACGAGTTATGTAAAATATTTTTTTATTTTTTTTCAAAAAAAACTTGTAATATCTAAAAAATGAATATACCTTTGCACCACTTTTGGATAAAGTGCTTTTTTGTGCGTCGCACGATTCGTAACGAAGCATTGAACGCCACGGTAAGATTTTTATAAAATATATAATTAATAGTAAGAAAATGAATACGTTAAGCTACAAGACCGTATCAGCAAACAAAGATACAGCGACCAGAAATTGGTACATCGTTGATGCTGATGGCGAAACTGCAGGACGTTTGTTTTCAAAGATTGCAGCAGTATTACGCGGCAAGAATAAAACAAACTTCACTCCACACGTGGATACAGGTGACAATGTAATTGTTATCAACGCAGACAAAATCCGTTTCACTGGCGATAAAGTGAATCAAAAAACATACTTAACCTACTCATTGTACCCAGGTGGACAAAAAAGCGAAGTGGCTAAAAACCTCATGGCTCGTCGTCCTGAGCGTGTAATTGAGCGTGGTGTAAGAGGTATGTTGCCTAAAAATAAATTAGGCAATGCAATGATTAAAAAAATGTTTGTGTATGCTGGTGACAAACATCCGCACGCAGCACAACAACCACAACCGCTTGCATAATTTGATGATTTGATGGTTTTTTGATTTGACAATTCATTTTTAAAAACTTCAAGTTTTCTATTGTAAAAAGCAATTAAAATTAAATTTCTAAAATTTCAAATTCAATAACATGGAAATGATCAATGCAGTAGGAAGACGTAAGGCAGCCGTTGCTCGTGTGTACCTCATGAAAGGTGAAGGTAACATTACAGTAAATGGTAAGGCTTACAAGGATTACTTCCCACAAGAGCATATTCAGCATAATGTGACCGACCCGATGCTCACCGTAAAGACTGAAGGCATCTATGATGTAAAAGTGAACGTAAATGGTGGTGGTTTTAAAGGTCAAGCAGAAGCTATTCGTATGGGTATTTCGCGTGCGCTCGTTAAAATAAACGAGGAGTTCCGCAAACCATTGAAAGAAAGAAAATTCTTGACTCGTGACTCTCGCGCAGTAGAACGTAAAAAGTTTGGTCGCCCAAAGGCACGCAAGCGTTTCCAGTTCTCAAAACGTTAATTTTGGAATGCCTTTCAAGGCTTTTTTCAAAATTATCACTTTTTTCAAAATTATTTTTCTAAAAAATATAAATCTATATCTTTCTTAGAATGTTGCTGTTTCTTTTGCTTAAAAAGATATTCAGACATTAAAAATACCTTCATCAAAAAGGGATTTAGGAAAAGATAGATTTTAAAAATAAAATAGTACAAAATGGCAAAGCCTACATATCAGGAACTTTTAGATGCCGGTGTACACTTCGGTCACTTAAAAAGAAAGTGGAATCCAAAAATGGCTCCGAACATCTTCATGGAGAAGAAAGGAATCCACATCATTGACTTGAACCGTACAGGCGAAGCAATGGAACGTGCTGCTAATGCAATGCGTTCAATTGCGAAGTCAGGCAAGAAAATCATGTTCGTTGCTACTAAAAAACAAGCACGTGACATCGTTGAAAAAGCAGCAAGAAGCGTTAATATGCCTTTCGTAACTGACCGTTGGTTGGGTGGTATGATGACAAACTTCTCTACGATTCGTAAGTCTATCAAGAAAATGCAGAACATTCAAAGAATGTTGAATGATCCTACAGTTCAAATCAATAAGAAAGAGCGTTTGACTCTTTCTCGTGAGCATGAGCGTATGACACGTGTTTTGGGCGGTATCGAAAATTTGAGCAAATTGCCTTCAGCTATTTACTTGGTAGATATCGGACACGAACACTTAGCATTGCAAGAAGCTGACCGTTTGGGACTTCGTACTTTCGGTATGGTGGACACGAATTGTGATCCAAACTTAGTGGATTTTGCAATTCCTGCAAACGATGATGCTACTCGCTCTATCTTTATGATTACCAACTACTTGGTAGATGCTATCAAAGAAGGTTTGGCTGAACGTAAAGAGAACGCAGCAGAATAAGAAAGTAAAAAGTAAAAATGTTAAAGTCGAAATGTAAAAGTTTTCAACGAAACAGATACCTTTTATATTTTATATAGCTGAAATAGTTATAAATAATTTAGCACAAGTACTTAACTTTTATAAAAAAGCCAAAATGTTTATTTTGGCTTTTTTAAGATGTTTGAAAAAACACATTAAATAAATTTAAATTTTAAACTTGTTCTGATTTTTTCAGGATAAAAATTTTATATAAAAATGGCAATTACGGCACAAGATATTAAAAAATTGCGTGATATGACAGATGCAGGTATGATGGACTGCAAAAAAGCATTGGAAGCAACAGAAGGTGATTTCGATGCAGCAGTAGATTTCTTGCGTAAACAAGGTTTGAAATTAGCAGCAAAACGTGCTGACCGTGAAGCAACAGAAGGTGTTGTAATCGCTAAGGTTCACCAAAGCCGCAACTACGGTATCGTAGTGAAAGTAAGCTGCGAAACAGATTTCGTTGCTAAAAATGAAAACTTTATTGCTTTTGCTCAAACTGTAGCGGACTTGATTTTGGCTAACCGCCCAGAAAACTTAGAAGCTGCATTGGCTCTTGAGTTAGATGGCGTTGCGCTTTCTGAGCGTATTGCTGAACAAGTAGGTCGTATTGGTGAAAAAATCGAATTGGCTCAATACGAACACCTTGGTAGCTCTCAGGTAGGTGCTTATATCCACACTGGTTACAAAGCAGGTGTTTTAGTTGCTGTGAACCAAGAGAATGCAGAAGCTTTTGAAGCTGCAAAGGCAGTTGCTATGCAAGTAGCGGCGATGAAGCCAGCAGGTGTTGATAAAGACGATGTTGATCCAGCTGTAGTTATCCGTGAAATGGAAGTTGGTAAAGAATTGGCTCGTAACGAAGGCAAACCAGAAGAAATGTTGGAAAAAATTGCTTTGGGTCGTTTGAATAAGTTTTACAAAGAAAATACTTTGTTGAACCAAGAATTCGTAAGAGATTCTTCTAAGACGGTTGCTCAATACCTTGATGGTGTAAGCAAAGGTTTGACTGTTAAAGGTTTCAAACTTGTTTCTTTAGGTTAATAGAAATAACACATATATAAAAAGCAGCTAAGGGTTAATCCATTAGCTGCTTTTTTAGTTTTAAAAATTCACGCCATTACTAATACATCTTTGGAAGCCATAATTTCCGCTTCATCTTCTTCGGTGGCTTGCATTATCAACAACCAAAGATTTTCATACATGATGACTTCGGTGGCGTGATTGTGGTCATTGATGTCATACTCTTCTTCAAGGAGGTCGTGGTAAGTGCTTACAGATTCTGACAACGCCAAACGGCGATTGTTACCACTATTGGCATAATAGCCCAAAAGTTTGATAAAAAGGTAAGCACGAGCTTCGGAGTCACCTTTGGCATAGCGACTGCGGTAGCGGCTGAGTTGCTCTACTTGGTCAAGTAAGTCGTCTGTTTGATTCAAAGCGATGGCAAAAACAGTTTTAAGAATCAGTACTGTCACATTGCGACCAGATTTGTCTTTTTCGCAGATGACCAAAGAGTTGATGGCTTTTGTGAGCTTGAAATCTGCAAAATCACCTTTTATTTTATTAAATTTTTGCAAACAATATAAATAAGCTTCCATTATCAGCCATTCCTCTTTTCTGATTTCGGAGAGGTGCTTAAAACCTTTGCTGTTTTTTACACCTTGAAAAATATCAAATCCTTTTTGAAAATCTTTTTTATGAAGATTGAGCGTAACAGACAATTCCTTGGTCGCAAACCAATTGTTAGTGCCTTCGAGTTGCATAGGCAATGCTTTGTCCAAACACTCCAAAGCCACATCATAGCGTTTCATCTGACGATTGGCGAGTATGCGCTGATTGAGAAAAATGGCAAGACTTCTACCTGTATTAAAAGTTTTTTGCTCCATGTACTCTATCGCTTGTAGGGAAACTTCGTCAAGCCCTTTGTAATCTGCCACACTGATACATTTTACACAAGCTATCAAAGAATAAGTGATCAAAAATTTTACTGGCGAATTTTTACTGAAAAAAGGCTTTAATTCTCTCAAATATTTTTCTCCTAAGTTAAAAGCACCACGCTGTAATGCCCTTTTTGGGATATAAAAAGCCAATACCTCATCATAACACCTATCCGCTTTCGTCATGTTATGGTAGTCTTGTTCTAATCTTTCGCACATTTCGCTGTATTTTTCAAAATCTTCAGGATCTTCTGTTTTATTAACAGCTATTCGTCGCAGCCGAGTTGCTGCGACATAACTAATATCAACAAACTCATATTTAAGACTTTGCTCTAAAACTTCACGCAATAAATGCCTGACACTCATTCCGCAATCGTTATTATGTAAAACATGAATCAATGCCATTCGCTCTTGACAAGCAAGATAAGCACTCTCAAATTCTTTGTATTTAGGGTGAAAAGCATCAATATGCCAAATCATATTGAGTAATCTGTCACGGTATTCTAAGCGGAATTTTTTGTAATTGGGATTGTTTTCATCTGTTTGATAAAAATGCTGTGCAGCTTGTTTGTCATTTTGAATTTCACCTGATTTTACTAATCGCCAAAACTCGGTGTAGCGGGACTCGCTGTCTTCGTTGCCCAAAACATCAATGTGTTTTAGTTTGTAGTTGTCGAGAAGTTCTGAAACTTCGGAAAGTAATCCAAATTCTTTTGAAGGTCTATTTATCATGTCAGTAGGTTTGAAAGTTTTTTAGTAATTATTTGACTATAAAAAATAAATAATAGTTAATTTTTTTAACTATTATTAAAAATATAAAATTAGTTATTTTGTTTTATTTTTTTCAGAACTATTGATTATGAATTCATAAATTTTCAATATTTTAATTTTTTAAAATAATTTTTACAATATATTATATAAATAGTTAAACAAATTTGTGTTGCTTTTGTTTGATTATTATCCATAAAATATAGTATTTTATTTTTAGTATTTTTCAATTAATAAAATACTTATAAATCTATTTTAGTAAAATAAAATTTTTAAAAAACCCGAAATAATAAAAAAATACTCAAATGTCATTTTTTATTTCTTAGTCCAAATTAACATTATGATAACACTATCTATTAGTATTGTAATTGAGTTTGATATTACTATACCTACCGCTGATTTCAATCAATTGACTCCTTCGCAGCAAGAACAATACAAGAAAGAGATAATTATAGATGACCTGTATTGTTAAAAATTAGCCGTTCCTGAAGTTGTGGATTTTGGTCTTTTATAGAAAGGAGGAAAACCATAACTTTGCATTATAATTCTTGATTAATCCAATGGTATAATAACTGCAGTAAAGAATATCATTGAATAAAAGGGGATTTTGAATATTTTATACCCTACAAAACAAAAAACGGCTACTCCCAACTTTTTGCAGAGCGTGGAAGCAGCCAAAAAATAAAAATAATTTTTAAAACACAAAATTAAGTAAAAAATGAGAAATGTAACAAAATTTCTGATGATTTTTGGAACAGCGGCTATATTGACAATCGCTTGTAACAAAGAAGGAGCTGAAATTACTCCAAATTCAACACTTGAAAATTCAGTTCTAAGCAAAGAGGAGTTCCCAATGACTGAGGAAGAACGTGAAGACATTACAAAAACTATCAAGGAGATAGAAGGCTACAAAGAAAAATTTGATAACTGGCGACAAGGTAAAAGTACAGAAGAACGAATTGATGCAAAAACAGCAAGCGAGCAAATCGAAATGATATGGAACTACAATGTGAGCCGACCAGGTACTATTTTTGAAAAGTACGAGTTTGTAACTGCTGTTGCAGAGGTAGGCGATACAGAAGTAAAAGACTGGACAGGTGCGGAAGCTGCTCATGCCTACGAAGCTGTAAAAGAGCAAATTGTAAAACTATACAATGGCATCGAAGGAGGAGATAAAGGCATCAATATCATTGATATGGGAAATCCTTCTTTTGAGAATGGTAAGTTAATCATGTATATTCAAATGAATGTTGGGGTTGGTGCTATTGAAGATGGTGCTTTACCTAAAGCTGAAGGTAGAACTGCTGCTGACATTCGATGGGCAGCGATTGCTAATTCTACTGCTCAATGTATAGGTGAAGCAAATAACATTATTGGGACAGAAGTAAATCAACAATTAGGCTATTTCTTAAAAAATCTACCACCATTTAGTAGTGCGCCAGGAGGCAATACAACTTCTGCTAAAATACTAAGTGTTATTGATCACGTACAGGTAAATGTAAAAGGATTACCAGAGCCTTTATTTGGTTTTACTTTGCCTGCGGGTATTACGATTTCTACACAGCCATTATTTGTAAGGTCGCAAAGGTTTGACACTTCGTTAGAAAATGTAGGCGCTATTGCTCCCTTTACAAATTTAGGGAAATATAAAATTCACGGAAATTTTACAGTGAACGCACCTTTACCCAATGAAGATTGCTTTGTAACTAGTGCCACGACCATTAAATGGCTAACGAATTAAGACTTACAAGGCTTACCATTATAAGACCACTTAAATGGCTTGGCTAAAACAGTATTAAAGT
>JAYWHK010000236.1:0-7854 GCA_043777755.1 Saprospiraceae bacterium | reverse complement strand
TTCTCTTTGAGAATTTATTTTTAGACCACGCAGAGGCGCAGAGAGCGCAGAGTTTGTTCAAAAATCTACGATTTTTAAACTTCTCCGTAGTTTTCAGTGTATTGATTCACTGACGATTTATCATTCATCATTTCCTTATGACATATTTTTGACAATCAAAATGAACTTTAGATACAACCTTTAGCGTCTTATATACATCTTTCATAAATAACGATTAGGTCTAACGTGAATTGTTAAAATTGCGTTAAAATTATTTTTCTTACAAAAATAAAAAAACAAATAATCGTTATTTTTGCAAACGAATTCAAAATTTATTTTATGACAAACAACACAAATATGAAGAATTGGTTATCAATGGTTGCTGCGGCAATGATCGGTGGAGTAGTGACCGTAGGTGGCGTTACTTTTGTTCAAAATCAGCAAGCTAAAAAAGCAGAAATAAGCGCAACCGCAAAACAAGTTAATTTTTTAGACGGCATAACTGGCGGCCCCGTTGGCGGCGGTGTACCTGATTTCACTGTGGCAGCTGCGACAGCGGTGGATGCAGTAGTGCATATCAAGACTACCGAAAGTGAAGAGAAAATGCAGCGTGAACAAGAGCAAATGGAAAATCAAAACCCATTTTATCAGATGTTCAGAGGCGGAATGCAGCCCAAAGCGGGTAGTGGTTCGGGTGTTATCATCAATAATGATGGTTATATAGTAACAAACAACCACGTTATTGAGTTTGGCGACGAATTTCAAGTGACTTTGAACGACAATCGTCAATACAAAGCAAAATTGATTGGTCGTGCGCCAGAGATTGATTTGGCGGTGTTAAAAATTCAAGCGGACAAATTGGTGGCGATGCCTTACGGCAACTCCGATGTAGCAAAAGTTGGTCAATGGGTTTTGGCAGTAGGCAATCCTTTTGATTTGACTTCGACAGTGACCGCTGGTATTATCAGTGCAAAAGGTCGTGGTTTGGAAAAGTCTAACCGTAAGTTGGAGTCTTATATTCAGACAGATGCTCCTGTGAATCCTGGAAACAGTGGTGGTGCTTTGGTGGACGCTTCTACGGGCAAATTAATTGGTATCAATACGGCAATTATGACACATACAGGCTCTTATGAAGGCTATTCTTTTGCAATTCCTGTAAATTTAATGACAAAAGTAGTTGATGACATTATCAAACATGGTTCTTATCAACGTGGTTATTTGGGCGTGAATATTTCTGATTTGGACGACGAAACGGCAAAAGAATTGGAAGTGAACGTTTCAAAAGGCGTTGTGGTTGATAAATTAATTGCTGGTGGTTCTGCTCGTTCTGCGGGCTTGCAAGTAGAAGACGTTATTGTAAAAGTCAATGGTCAAGATGTCAAAAATGGCAATGAATTGATGGAAAAAGTAGCTTCCGCAAGGGTTGGCGACGTAGTGAACTTAACGATTGTTCGTGGTTCTGCGACAAAAGAAATTCCTGTAAAATTAAAAGGGATGAATCCTACGGATAAATAATTACAAAAAAATAAACTTTTTAGCCAACGTTTTGTCTTTATACAGTGTCTTATTTAAAAGTGATAAAGTAAAAATTACACTTTAGTAAAAAATTAACACTTGTAATGAAATTATTTTGGTTACTTAATCGTTTATAGAGTATATAAGTTATAAAGCAAAAGTTTTTAAGAGATAAATAATAATCCGTACAAAGGATTTCAAAGATACTTGTTTAAAGTTGGTTTTTCGTTTTGTTTTGATGCGTCTGTTTCGTGAATAACGGGACAGGCGTTTTTTTTGTTATTTTTATATTTTAAATTTAACCTTTTACATTTTGATTTTTCATTGGCTCTAACACCAATTTCCAGCCTGCGCTTTCCACCATAAAACGAATAACATCTAACATCTGATTGCCTTGTTGTTTTGCCTTTGATTTCAAATCGCTTTCTTCCGCTTTTTTACGAATAAAATCCTTTACTTTTTCTTGCAAAAGGTTGTAATCACTTGGCGAAAAACTATTGAAAGTACCTTCACTAATGTCATAATATTTCAGTGAGTGGTCGAGTGAAAGAATTTCAGCTTCTGGCAAATCGCTGATGGTCAGTGTTTTAGTGATTGCATCGCTTCTCATGTTCATTTTTTTCAAATCATAGCCTACCGAAACTTTGGCATCTACCAGAATAATCGCTTTTTTCTGAAAAGGAAAAAAATCGTAGCCCCAATAATCTTTGTAATTATAGACTTCCGAAAAATTCCCTTCAACAGTAATCATTTTTGCAACGGTCTGTACCTTTTCCAAAAGTACTTTGGATTGTTCCTGAGCGTTGATTTCTTTGGGTGCATTGAAATATTTACAGACCATAAATCCTGCGCCAAATAGCAAGACCATAAACAAAAGATTGGCAAAACGAGTTGTATTCATACGTATTTTTTTAGCAAAGATAAGAGAGAAAAAAAGAAGAAATATAATTTGTATGAAAAAAATTTTAAGCTACGAATTTATCTTTTAACTTTGTCTTTCAAAATAAGTTGGGTGCATAACAAATTTACATCGAAATTACAAAAATTTCGTCCCTGTGCAAATTTTTTGTAATTTCGAGAGTCGATAGTCGAAAATAAAGACTAATTTTTCGACTATCGACTCTCGAATTACGAAGAATTTGGCAAGAATCCCAAAGCTGTAAAATAAACTGAAAATTTGTTATACGCCCAATAAGTTCTAATTTTAATTATTTTCAAACACACTTTTACTTTATAAAAAAATGATTCAAAGAATACAATCTATTTACTTGCTTTTAGCAACTTTGGCAACTGGTGGTGTTTTCGCCTTCCCTTTTGCAACAACGGCTACGCCTGTAGCCGAATCTCCTTTATTCAACGACGGTATTTTTGCTGCAAAAGAATTCATTGGTGTTGCGCCATTGTTTGGTGCGGCGGCCTTGTTGTCGCTGATAGCGATTTTTTTATATAGCAATAGAACCATGCAAAAAGTCATGATTTTTGTTTGTATTTTGCTTACAATCAGCGCAGCATTGTTCATGGGCTACACTTTTATGAGCGATGCTTGGGCGAGTTCGCACTTATCTGAACTAAAAGACCAATATGGTATTGGGATGCCAGTTTTCACTATTATTTTCTTATTGATGGCAATGAGAAGTATTAATAAAGATGAAAATTTGGTGAAATCAATGGACAGATTAAGATAGTTCTCATAAAAAAAGCCTTTGTCGTTTCTGACAAAGGCTTTTTTTCAAAAATTGAAATTGATACAATCAATATTCAATGTGAAAAAATTATTCAGCTGCTGCTGCGGCTTTCGCTGCGGCTACTTTTACTTTTCTCAACTTGGAAGGCTTAGGACGTACATTACCGTAAGAACCCAATGTGATTTTGCCTTTTCTTGATTTTTTATCACCTCTACCCATTGTAAAATTGTCTATTTTAATGATTTTGATAATTTTTATTTAGCTCTTTTTTTTAAAGATTGGCAAAGTTATGGCTTTTTTTATAAAAATTCAACCATTCCATTATCTTTTTCCTACTTTTGTCCTAAATTTATTTAAAGTATAAATTTTTTTTACTAAAAAAATATTACATATTGTTGATTATCAGATAATTATAAGATTATTATCAAAATAAAAATGGAACAAAAAAAACTTCTTTTTGCAGATTATATGCGTGTGTTGGCGACTTTGGCGGTAATTCTATTGCATTGTGCTGGCGATTATTTGTATCAGTTCAAACTTGGTGGTATGGATACGACTCGTTGGTGGATTTGTAATATCTATGACAGTTCGGTGCGTTGGTGCGTGCCGATTTTCGTAATGCTGAGTGGTGCGCTATTGCTTCGTCCGAAAAAAGTAGAATCTATTCCTGATTTTTTGAAAAAAAGAATGTTACGGGTTTTTATTCCCTTTCTTTTTTGGGGTTTTATTTATACGTGTTATGTCAATCGAGCGTATATTTATGATGTTCGCAGACCTTACTGGCCCGATGTGTGGTTCAAAGTTTTTTTTGAAGACATTTATTACCACCTTTGGTTTGTGCCGATGATTTTGGGCTTGTACTTTTTAGTGCCTGTTTTTCGTGTTTTTGTACGCCACGCTACGAAGTTTGAGCAAGAGTATTTCTTGATGTTTTGGTTTTATGTTTCAACGATTCAGATTTATTTTCCACATTTTTTCTTGGTAAAATTCATTGGTTGGTTGGCGTATATTGGTTATTTGGTGTTGGGTGATTATTTGGTGACGTATGGATTTCCAGAAAAAGACAAACGTTGGTTATATATTTTGGGTTGGTTTTCTTTGTTGATGACGATTGGGGCAACATGGCAAGTTTCAGCGAACTTTGGTATTTTTTCAGAGATTTTTTACCAATATTTAAGTCCAAACGTAATTTTTATGGCATTTGCCTTATTTGTTTGGATGAGAGATTATGACTGGGCAAGTTTTTCTACTCGTTTTCCCCGAATACAAGCCTTTGTGCAATGGTTTTCAGGGATTAGTTTTGGTGTTTATTTGGTACACGTTATTTTATTAGATATTTTCAAAAATGGTTATTTATTCGACATTACATTTCTGTCCAATAGTGTGATGGGGCATCAGATGCACGTGAGTTACGGGATTCCCTTAGTTACGCTTTTTATCACAATCGTTTCAATATCAATTATTTATGTATTGTGTAAAATACCGTATTTGAGAGATTGGGTAAAATAGCGTAGCGAAAAGGCACGCCTTTTCTCGTGTTTGGTGTACAAACGTAGTTCGGGAAAAGGTGTTTTTCTCGTGTTTGGTGTACAAACGTAGTTCGAGAAAAGGCGTGCCTTTTCTCTACGGAAAAATTAAATTCTTTTGTTTTTTCAACCATTTCGGAACATGGAATCTTGGGCCATGAATGGCTTGAAACTGTTCTGATTTTTTTATAAATGCTTCAATACCGTATGAATACACATACTGAATAACACCACCATAATAAGCAGGGAATCCAAATCCATACACTGAACCCAGATTTGCTTCTGCAACAGAACCAATAATGCCTTCTTGCAAGCACCAAATCGCTTCTATGGCTTGTGCAAAAAGCAAACGCTCGACGACCTCTTTGTCATTGTAATGTTTGTTGGCATCGGTAGGGTAGAGCTGCGTCAAACCTTCCCAAATTTGAGTTTTTTGACCATTTTCATAATTGTAAAAACCAGCGTTGCGAAGGCGACCTTCACGGTTGGTTTCTATCATTTTTTCAATTACTTTTACGGCTGGGTGTTCCAAATATTTATCGCCATAATGCTCGGCAGCTTGATTCTCAAATTCCAAAATCAAAGGCAAAGAAAGGTCATCTGCTAATTCCAAACCACTTTTTGGCAGTCCAACTTGTAAGCTCAAATTTTCTATCAAAGCGGGTGAAAAACCTTCTTGCAATAAGGTAATTGCCTCTAAAATGAATGTATTTTGAACCCTTTGAACGTAAAATCCTTGAAAATCCTTGACGATAATCGGAATTTTTTTTATTTGTTTTAAAAAATCAAATGCCTTTGCGATGGTTTCTTCATTGGTATTTGCACCGCTTACGATTTCCACCAAAGGATTTTCGTCGGCAGCATGCAAGAAGTGAATCCCTACAAAATGCTCAGGGCGAATGGTGTTTTTTGCCAATTTAGAAATAGGAATAGATGTTGTGTTTGATGCCAAAATTGTTCCTTTTTCCAAGTGTTTTTCAGTATCTTGTAGCGTTTTGTTCTTTATTTCTTTGCTTTCATAAACAGCTTCTAAGACCAAATCACAGTCTTTAAAATCCTTAAAATCGTCGGTTGCTTGAATATTATTAGCAAAAGATGTGGCATCGTCTTGCGAAATAATATTTTGTTTTGCCAGTTCTAATAATTTATTGACAGCATATTGTTTTCCAATTTGAGCGATTGGCGTAGAAACATCTTTCAGAACAACATTCAGACCATAACGAGCGCAATTAAAAGCAACCGCAGACCCCATTCTTCCAGCACCAATTACACCAATTTTTTTAGGACGGAATTTCCCAAAACCTTTCGGGCGAGAATTACCCAAACGAATCGAAGTCATGTCGTACCAAAAGGCTTTAATCATGTCTTTCGACTGTTTGTTCAGCATCAAATGCGTAAAATAACGACTATTAATGCGGCAAGCGGTTTCAAAATCGACTTTTGAGCCTTCTGAAAGGGTATTCAAAATGGCTTGTGGCGCAAGGAAATTGTTAAAAGTAGCTTTTGACAATTCCGCTGCCATAAACCTGATTTTTTGGGCTACATCTTGGTCACGGGCAGTTCCGAAAGGAATTACACCTTCGGATTTATCCCATTTTCGACGACCTTCTTGGTGTTCAATCAGCCATTCTTTTGCTTTGGCGATGAGGTCATTTTCATCTTCGGCGAGGTCATCAATGATCCCTGCTTTCAATGCTTCTTGTGGAGAATAACGGTGTCCACTTGCCAAAATCGGAAACGCTTTTTCGATACCCAAGAGCCACATCATGCGAATCACACCGCCACTGCCAGGCATAATTCCGTAAGTCACTTCTGGATAACCAATCTCAATGCGAGGATTGTCAATTGCAATGCGGTGATGACAAGCCATTGCCAGCTCAAAACCACTGCCGAGCGCAGAGCCATTCAGCGCAGCCACCACAGGAATCCCGGGATGTTCAATATCACGCATGAATTTGGTCAAAGTTTGGCTGTATTCGTAGATTTCTTGCGCATCGTTTGCTTTGTACAAAAAATCAATATCGCCACCAGCCATAAAAGAATTTTTGGCGGAAGTGATAATCACTCCACGCAACAAGCCTTTTTCTTTTTCAATTTTGAGGTGTTCAATGACAGGCACGAAGGTTTTTCCAATCTCGTGATTGATGAAATTGACCTGCCTATCTTTCATATCCAAGGTCAAAACAACTATATTATCAGTATCTTTTCTGTATCGAATCATAAGTACGTGAACGTTAATCGCCCAAAATTACAACCTTTTCTCTAAATATTACTTTATTTTCTTTTAAAATCTGTAAAAAATAGTAACTATTTACCACTTTTGCAATTTTTTACCACGGAGAAACGGAGAACACAGAGTTGGGCAAAAAATTAGCCTTCGGCTAATTTTTTGCCTCCGTGACCTCTGTTTCTCCGTGGTAAAAATAAAAAAATCTTCGATTTTTTCAACGCTAAATAGTTGCAAAAAATAAATATGTTTTACACAAATTTTCGATACAAAAAGTCTGGTAAGTTTTTCATCAATTGTGCCATAATCCACCAACGTTTTGTGATGTAGGCGATGCGTTTTTTTGCAAGAATAGCGTCAAAAATTTGTTGTGCTGCTTTCTCTGCTGTTGCCAACCAAAACATTCCTTTGTTGGATTTTGTCATGTCGGTATCTACAAAGCCTGGTCGAATATCCGTAACTGTGATGTTGTGTTTTCGATTCCAAGAACGAATCTGCAAACCTTCCATATAGCTGGAAATGAATGCTTTAGAAGCATGGTATTCTGGCGCAAAACCGCTACCACGCAATGCTGCCATGGAAGAAAGCCCTACGATTTGACCACCATTTTTTTCTGAAAAATAAGAATAGGCAGCGTCCGCCAATGCCATAAAACCTCGTGCGTTGATGTCAATAGTGAACAATTGCTCTTCAAAATTCGCTTTTGGAATACCAACGCCAGCATTAATCACAACGACATCTACACCATTCATCGCAGTTATCAATGTTTGCAATTGTGTACGGGCTTGATGTACGTCCGCCACGTCCATTTTTTGTATAAAAATACACTATTGAGCGGCACGAAAAATGTAAGTGCAACGAAATCATAAAAAAAGCGTAATTTTGAGTTATCAAACGAAAAAATTATGCAAGAAACAGTATT
>JAYWHK010000235.1:0-7872 GCA_043777755.1 Saprospiraceae bacterium | reverse complement strand
GGCGTATAGAAATAAACGTTGTTATTTTGTCGTTGAGAAAAAAGTGATAAATAGCTGACTATAAGGTCCAAAGGACTCCTTCGGAGAAAGTTATTTATCGCTTTTTGAGCAATCGACTGGCTAAAATAACCACGTTTATTTTAGCCCAACTACTTATATAACTGTAGTTGATAAAATTTAGATAATATTTAAAGTGTTTAAAGTGTTTAGCGTCACCCTGTTGTTCTACAAGGTGACGTTTTTTTTATTTGACAAATCCTTTCTTAAAAAAGCTATTTTTTTATTTTTTTCTATTACTTTTGTGGAAATATGCTACAGTTTCATAAATTTACATTGCCCAATGGTTTGCGTTTTATTGTCAATGAAGATGAAAATACGCCAATGGCTGCCCTTAATGTGCTTTATAATGTTGGTTCTCGTGATGAAAATCCAGAACGGACGGGCATGGCACATCTTTTTGAACATTTGATGTTTAGTGGTTCTAAGCACATTCGGGATTTTGATACGATTGTGCAAAATGCAGGTGGCGAAAGCAACGCTTTTACAAATCCAGACCAGACCAATTTCCATGAAACCTTCCCTGCTCAAAACATCGAAATCGGTTTTTGGCTCGAAAGCGATAGAATGTATTGGCTGAATGTAAAAAAAACAGATTTGGAAACGCAACGGAAAGTTGTTTTGGAAGAATTTAAAGAAACAACTTTAAATGAGCCTTATGGTGATGTCATGCACCATTTATCTGAAATGGCTTATCAGCAGCACCCTTACCGTTGGCCAGTGATTGGTTTAGTGCCAGAACACGTCGAAAAAGCAACACTTAAAGAAGCACAAACTTTTTACCGTCAAAACTATAACCCAAGCAATGCTATTATTGCTGTTTGTGGCAATGTTAAATTGCAGCAAATCAAGGACTTGGCTGAAAAATGGTTTTCTGACATTCCAGCCGTGACCATTGAAGAAAAAACGTATCCAAAAGAATCGGATTTTACTTATTTACAAAGAAAAACGGTGGAGAGCAATGTGCCTGTACCAGCTATTTTTATGACTTTCCGTACTTGTGATAGGTTTCACGAAGATTTTTATACAACAGATTTTATTTCAGATGTTTTAGGTAGCGGACGTTCTTCTCGTTTTTATGCCAATTTATTGAAAGAACAGCGTCTTTTTAGTAGCATTGATGCCAGTATTAGCGGAGCGATGGACGAAGGGCTTTTTATCATCGAAGGTAAATTACAAGAAGATATTTCTTTTGAAACTGCTGAAAAAGCGATTTGGGAAGAACTTAATCGCTTGAAAAATGAGCCTTTGAGCGAATATGAATTGCAAAAAATTAAAAATAAAATGGAAAGTTCTATGCTTTTTTCGGAAAGCAGTACTTTAGATATTGCCATTAGCTTTGCTTATTATGAGTCTTTGGGCGATGCCAATTTGTTTAACACAGAAATTGACCGCTTGCAAGCCATTACAGCACAGGATATTCAAAAAGTTTCCAATCAATTGTTCACAGAAGACAAAGTGATGGTTTTGCAGTATAAACCAAATGGAAAACAAGCATCGTAGAGAAAAGGCACGCCTTTTCTCGCTCTACTCATGGGAATACATAATTTTTAAGGCTTGCTTATCTATCCAATAAGCACTCAAAACACCTGCCGTATAAGCGATAATATCCGACCATAAAAAGCCATGCCCTAACAGAAGTCCGCCAAAAGTAGTGCTGCGAAACGCATCTAACCAAGGCGTATGCCACAATTGGCTTGCTTCAATCAACCAACAAAATACAATCAATGCAATTGTCGTTTTTTTCTTATCAAAATGTAGAAAAACAACCATCGTCGCACAATACAGCATAATCGCCCAAAGATAATCACCTATCCAAATATTGATAAAATCGGGTAAAAATGACCACATTTTGCGAATAAACAAGGCAAATCCAATAATTCCAAGCGTCAAAATGCTATAAATCAAGCGTTTTTTCATTTTTTTCTTCTTTTAAAAAATATTGAAAAACATAACTGAATGTTATCACTAAAATTGGTCCGATAAGGTTAAACCATAAAAAAGCGACTTTGACATGACCGTATTTATCTGCAAAAAATAAAGCGATAATCATCAATTGTGAAATAACCGCAGCAAGGACAACCGCTTTTTCTTGAATTTTTTTAAAGAAAAAAGCAACAAAGAAAATTCCCAAAATCACACCATAAAATATAGAGCCAATGATATTCACTGCTTGAATCAAATTGTCAAAAAGAGAAGCGAACAAGGCAAAAGATAAAATAATCAAGCCCCAAAGCACCGTCAATCCTTTTGATACTTTTAGATAATGGGCATCAGAAGCAGTTTTTTTGACCAAACGTTTGTAAATATCAATAGAAGTTGTCGTTGCCAAAGCACTGATTTCGGAAGCTGAAGAAGACATTGCCGCCGAAAAAATCACCGCCAACAACAATCCTACTAAACCAATCGGCAATTGATTCATCACAAACGTGATAAAAACATAATCGGTATCTTTTGTTTGTGCAGAAACATCATTTTTTTTGATTAAATCTTTTGCGTCTTCTCTTGTTTTGTTTTCAGTCTGAATGATATTTTTTAAAGCAACTGTTTTCTGAGCGATAAGATTTTTATCGTTGTTGCGTTGTGCTTCTACGAGTTCATAACTTGCATTTTGTTTTGCTTCTGTATTTTTTTGATGCTGAATTTCCAGTACTTTGTATTGTGTCGCATAATCGGATTGTTGTATTCGGCTGACATTTTCACTGTTAAAATGCAATGGCGCAGTATTAAAAAGGTAAAAAACAAAGACCATTGTTCCAACAAAAAGAATAATGAATTGCATCGGAATTTTTAATAAACCATTGAAAATCAAACCCAAACGACTTTCTGTTAGTGTTTTCCCTGAAAGATAACGCTGCACTTGCGATTGGTCAGTTCCGAAATAAGACAAAAATAAAAATGTTCCGCCCAACATTGCTGACCATATATTGTAGCGACTTGCTGGGTCAAAATTAAAATCCACCACGTTCATTTTTCCTAAATTCCCTGCCACATTCACCGCATCAAAAAAAGATACTTCTTGTGGCAAACGGTACAAAACCGTCACAAATGCAGCAAAAAGTCCTAAGAAAATAACTGTCATTTGTTGTTGTTGCGTTTTACTCACCGCTTTTGAGCCGCCAAAAACAGTATAAACAATCACCAAAAAAGCAATTCCAAAAGTAGTCACAACAAGATTCCAATTCATTATTTTGGACAAAATAATAGAAGGCGCATAAATAGAAAGCCCTGCCGCCAATCCTCTTTGTAATAAAAAAAGCGAAGCGGTCAAAGTTCGAGCTTTGACACCAAAACGTTGCTCTAAATATTCGTAAGCAGTAAAAACTTTTAGGTTATAATAGATAGGCAAGAAAAAAATAGACAAAATGACCATCGCCAAAGGCAAACCAAAATAAAATTGGACAAAACCCATACCATTCTCGTATGCTTGTCCAGGCGTTGAAAGGAAAGTAATCCCACTCGCTTGCGTTGCCATAATAGACAAACCAATCGACCACCATTTGAGGTCTTTGTCACCACCATTAAAGCTGTCAGCATTTTGTGTGTTGCGGGTCTGCCACAAACCATAAGCGACAATAGCCAATATAGTTCCAACTAAAACAATCCAATCTATTAAGTGCATGATATTTATTTAAACCTATAGGTTAGGTAGGTAAATAGTAAAAATAAAATAAAATTAATGCCCAATACCAACGCATAAAGGCGATTCCATGTACCCATAATAGGAGGATTTTCTTCTTGTTTCTTTTCCATTATGTAAGAATTTTGGTGTAAATTTAGAAAAAAATTTAAAAGAACCATTATTTTTTTAATAAAAAAAATCCTTATGTTCACAATAATAAGTAAGCGTATAGAAATAAACGTAGTTACAAAATTTTGTAATTTATTGATAATCAGAACACTAACAAATTTAAGACTTAAGACTTATTTACTTACGACTATTTCATTGTAAAACATTAAAAATACCAAAAAATACGAATTGCAAAAGCAGCAAGAGTTCTGCCAATCGGTTTTCATACTTTGGTAAAAAATAAAAATACAACGCTAAAATCAAAAAGCCAACGCCGTACCAACCAACATAATTCTGAAATGGAACAACATTTTCTTGCCAACGCCAAAAATTAAGTTTGATAGCAACA
This sequence comes from Saprospiraceae bacterium, assembly GCA_043777755.1. Lineage (GTDB taxonomy): Bacteria > Bacteroidota > Bacteroidia > Chitinophagales > Saprospiraceae > CANHEE01. Next base: position 3,676 of record JAYWHK010000235.1, on the reverse strand, counting down.
GGTTCTATCAAAACATCAAGACTAACCAATATCGACGCTCCAAAAGCACTTTTTATCAGCCATGATTGTGATTCAAAACCACGATTAAGCAACGCTACAACACCTGTTGCTACAATTACCCAAAGCAGACCAGCTGTAAGCGGCGTTTGCAGCAATTGCCAACCCATCGCATCGCCATATCGGTAAAAACCACCAAACAAAACACCTTGATTAACACCATATACTTCAGCAAAAAAACCAATAAAGTAATTAATGCCAAGCAAAATTATCAATCTCCAAGACCATTCTTTTTGGGAAACCAACACAATCAACAACGAAACACAAAGATTTAATGGTGTCAAACGCACAAAATCTTGATGTAATGGCATAGCAATTCCTATGATACCAACCAAATAGATAATACAGAGCCATACGCCCAACCATTTTTCTTTTTTACTCCAATTTTTCATTTTTTATAAAAATTCCGAACACGATTTAGGGCATTTTCCCTAACATTCATATAATATAGATTGTAGTCGCCTGCATGATAGTTTTTTATTGTCAATAAAAAACTTCCAGGAAATTTCGGTTTACTGGCCCAGAGCATACCTTCATGCACTTGCGCATCAGCAATTCCCAGCCTTATTTTTTTGAAATCTTTAACAACACCACCTAAATTTAGTTCATTGGGTGCATAAACTTTGCTTGTCGTCCAAGTCAGCGGATTGACCACCTCAATTCCTTCGCCGTGTGCCGACTTCTTAGGAATATGCCCTTTTGCAAAAGTCCGCCAAGTACAAATACAAGTTGTTTCGTCTGGATTTTCACAAACCTTGATGTTTTTGTAACGATTTTTAGGGACGGGAATCCCTACCAAATAAGCCACTACCAATCTTTTCTGCAAAGGTTTTCCATCAAAATAATCGTCCAACAGACGGATAGCATGGGTCGTTCCTTGGCTATGTCCAGCAAGAATAATTGGTCTTCCTTTGTTATAGTGTTTCAAATAGTACTCAAAAGCAGCTTTTACGTCATCGTAAGCCAAATCAAACGCTTGTTTTGCAGAGGCTTCTTTTACTTTGTCACCTTTGGGAAAGTAGCTTTTGATATGCGCTTGGCGATAACGAGGAATATAAACCTTGCCAGCTGCATTAAAAATGGTGGCTTGGTATTTGACAGTAGCAAAGTCCACATCGTGGTTAAACGATGCAAAGTCCATGGGCGCATTCCAATTGGTCTGATAGGATTTTATTCCTGTATAAACAGTAGGATACAGAAAAAAAACGTCTGCATCGGCTTGGAATTGTCCATCTTTGAGCGAAGGCGGCGTCAAATCAGCACAATCTTTTTTGTCAGGCAAAGCAGACCAATAATCAACATTCGCATAATCTGGCGGATTAGGAACGTTGGCAATATCAAAAGAGCCTTTTGGTGATTTTGGGATTTTACAAGCTGAAAAAAGCAACAAAAAGTAACAAAGAAATCTAATTTTCATAAAACACAATGTTGTTTTGGTTTATTTGGAACAAATATAATGGATTTTCGTTTGTTTGTCCACTAAGGAAGCATTACTTTTATAAGTATTTATATAAAAAATAAAAAAACTAATATTTTTTTGCAAAAAAAATATTTAAATGCAACTTTTTATGAAAACTTAGCGTTTGTTCTATATTCTTCAAAAGTGAAAAGGATAATTTTTTTCTGAAATTGCCTTAATTTTTTTAATGTATTTTGAAGAAAAAATCTATATTTGCGGCTTATTTCAAAATTAGCCACGAATATATTGTAACTAATTGATTGTCAATAATATAAAAATAGAAATTAAAAAAAACGTACATGAGGTCAAGACTATCTCAATTTGATTTTGAGCTACCTAAAAATCTAATCGCACAACACCCCGTTGATAACCGCGATGAATCCCGTTTGATGGTAGTGCACAAAGACACTGGTAAAATCGAACACCGTATCTTCAAAGATGTATTGGATTACTTCGATGATGGCGATGTGTTTGTATTCAATAATACAAAAGTTTTTCCTGCCCGTATGTACGGACAAAAGGAAAAAACTGGCGCAAAAATAGAAGTTTTTTTACTCCGTGAATTGAATCACGACGCTCGCCTTTGGGACGTATTGGTTGATCCTGCCCGTAAAATTCGTGTAGGAAACAAACTTTACTTCATGGACGACAAAAATCGTGAACGTTTGGTCGCAGAAGTTGTGGACAACACAACGTCAAGAGGACGTACCATTCGCTTCCTTTTTGAAGGGACAGAAGATGAATTTCAAAAAGAATTGGTAGCATTGGGCAACACGCCATTACCACGTTATATTGACCGCAAGGCAGACGAAATGGATCGTGAACGCTACCAAACAGTATATGCCAAAGAAATGGGTGCTGTTGCAGCACCTACGGCTGGTTTGCACTTTTCAACACAGTTGATGAAGCGTCTGGAAATCAAAGGTGTTAATTTTTCGGAATTGACGCTTCACGTTGGTTTGGGAACATTCAGAAGCATTGATGTAGAAGACCTTTCTAAGCATAAAATGGACGCTGAATACTTCAAAATCTCTGACAAAGCAGCCGACGTGGTGAATGTTGCAAAAGAAAAAGCAAAACGTATTTGTGCTGTTGGTACAACGTCTATGCGTTCTTTGGAAACTGCGGTTTCGGCAGATGGTTCGCTGAAAGGAGCAGAAGGTTGGACAAACAAATTCATTTATCCGCCTTATGATTTTCAGATTGCAGATAGTATGATTACAAATTTCCACTTACCGAAAACGAGTTTGATTATTATGATTTCGGCTTTTGCAGGTTTTGATTTAATCATGGAGGCTTATCAAGAAGCCATCAAAGAAAAATACCGTTTTTATAGCTATGGCGATGCCATGTTGATTGTGTAAAAACAATTTTAATTACTTAAATTTTTAATTTTTAATTTAATAAAAAGATGTACTGGACAATAGAATTAGCATCATATTTGGAAGACGCACCGTTTCCTGCTACAAAAGATGAATTGATTGATTTCGCAATTCGCTCAGGTTCTCCCATTGAAGTTATCGAAAATCTTTCCGAAATGGACGACGACGATGAAATCTACGAAAGTATTGAAGAAGTTTGGCCCGACTATCCACGACATGAGGACTTCTTCTTTAATGAAGATGAATATTAGCGGTCAGTTTGTTCTGAATAATTTTGGCGAAAGCCTATTCAATGTCAGTAAAGTATTGTTACTTTACTGACATTTTTCTTAGTACCCGAAATCTCATGCTTGTAAATTAAGCGCATTTTTGCACACGGGTTTTCGCAGATAAAATCAATAAATTGATTTCACTCACAGATTTTCACGGATTTTTCACGCAGGAAATCCGTGAGTGATGCGAAGCATCATCTGTATAAATCTGTGTGCAAAATTGTGAAACATAAGCAAATTCATCAGATGCACGAACTTTTGCACCCTAAGATATTGGTTCTTTTAAAATGTAAGGACAACATTAGTAGCACAAGAGTCTAAACGTTGAAAATCAGCCATTTTTGTGACTACTCCTAAAGAATTTCTTCGGAAAAGCCTCCCTTACAAAGGCTTAAATCACAAAAATTTTACACTACTGAGCGGCACGGTTTTATTAAGCGGAATTAAATTTTATAATTACTTGATAATCAATATTTTGTGCTATTAAGTTTTTCAAGTAAAGTAGC
>JAYWHK010000234.1:0-7880 GCA_043777755.1 Saprospiraceae bacterium | reverse complement strand
AGGGAATCCGTGAAAATCCGTGAGTGAAATCAATTTATTGATTTTATCTGCGATAATTCGTGTGCTAAATCCTTCTTAATTTGCCAGTACATAATTTTTTTAGTATCTAAATATCTAATCACCAATATCCGTTGTGTGCATTATTTTTTCAAGGTATAGACCCAAAAATTTTCTCCTTTAATGCTATAATCGTCAAATTTTTTCCACAATTGTAAGTTCGGATAACGCTGAACGGGTAGCTGATTGTTGGTAACGATGACAATACCGTTCACTTTTTTGTAGTCTGAAAATAGGCGAAGTTCGGCCTCGCTTGGCAGATAGACCTTTTCTAACCAACGGAAATAAGTAAAAGTTTCCCCTTTTGGTAAAGCATAAAGATTTCTATCCAAATAGCCATTCAAAACACCTGTTTCAAATGGATTTATGGCAACAATCGGCACTTTTGAAGGGATTTTTTGTTCGTTCAAAAAAGTAGCGCAAGCCTTTGCATTAGAAAACGGATATTGTATTTCTTTGTACCAAGCCAAGCCATTGTAATAGCATTGAAAAGCCAATATACTGCTGACAATCAATAGTTTAATGCCATTTATTTTTAAGTTTTCTTTTTGACCAATAAAAAATAAAGCAAAGAAAAATACCAATAAAATGCCCCATTGTCGCACACCTCCAACAAAAATAAACGCTGCAAAAACATAAAATGCCAAAAATGTAAGCAAAAAAGTGAGCAATAAATTTCTTTTTTCTTTAAAAAAATAAACTAAGCCCGTCGCCAATAAAATACTTAAACCAATGCCTAAAATACTTATGCCAAAAACATTTGTATTGTCAATTGCGCCAATCCAGAACGTATTTGCCAGCAAGCCTTGAAAAGCGATTGTCATACTTTCTCCGATGCCTTTTTGATTGCTATTGTAAGCCCTTGCCAAATCTTCGGCATATCCTCTCGGAAAAATTGTTGCTACAAAAAGCCCAATTCCTAAAACAATACTTCCTATAAGTAGTTGAATGTCAATGTTTTGTATGGTATTTTTTATTCCTTCTGAAAAATATTTTTTCAATAAAAGATACAACAATAAACCACAAGCGACAATTACACCTTGCGCTTCGGTTTGACAAAGTAGCAATAGCGTGAGTGCTAATTTCCATATTTTTGTATCGTCTTTTTGGATAAAAGTGGCTGCCATAAAAGTCAATAACAAAACCAAAATATAGCCACGATTGACCATTCCATATTCAAAACCGAAGTAAAAACCGAATAAAAGCGCATATTTTACAATATTGGAAAAATTCATTTTGAATAGAATCCAGTAAGAAAATGCTGCGAATAAAGCAAAATGCGCTGATTGTAAAACAATTTCATCGCTTAAAAAAGGTAAAAAACTACTTTTTATACCTGTGATAACTTTCAAGTAAATATACCACAGCGAAGGATGACCTTCATAGTACAAAAAGCCCAACATTTCGCTCCACGACATATCTCGTGCAACAAACCAAGCCTGCCATTCATCTTTCCAGCACTCGTGAAAATTGGTTTTTAAAGCAAAAAAAATACTTAAAAATAAGACGTAAAACAAGACATTTGACTTGTTTTTTTCTTGTTTTTCTTGAAAAAAATAAGGTGTAAAATCAGTAGAAAAAAATTGTCGTATTGTCTGCATTGTAAGAGTCTATTTTTCCATTACGCCCAGTCCAAAAAGCGCAAAATCATATTTAACGGGGTCATTGGCATCGAATTTTCGTAGGTTTTCGGTTAGTTCTACTACCGTTTTCCAATCGGTTTTGTCCCTTTGAATCAGTCCAAATTTTCGAGCAAAACGCTCTACATGAACGTCCAAAGGCATGAGCAATTGAGCTGTTTGAATATTTTTCCACAAACCAAAATCAACACCTTTTTCGTCAGAGCGAACCATCCACCGCAAAAACATATTCAAGCGTTTGCAAGAGGAGTTTCGGTCAGGTGTAGCGATGTGTTTTCGAGTGCGTTGAGGTGCATTGTCAAGGGCAAAAAAATCATTGTGGAAACCTATCAATGCTGGTTCAACTGTTTGATTATCAGGCTTTAAGTGTCGAGCAAAAGCTGTTTCTAAGGAGTTGTTTTTTTTATAAAACTGTTGAAAAAATTCCAGAAAATACAAGGTGTCTAAGGCTTGAAAAGTACGGTGTTTGAACGATTCAAACTTAGCTCTGTCCTGTTCTTGATGGTTCAAAATAAAATCGAATGGCGCACCGTCCATCAACTCAACAAGTCTATTGGCACTGTTGATGATGGTTTTTCGCTGACCCCAAGCCAACATTGCCGTCCAAAAACCGATAATTTCGATGTCTTGTAATTGGGTAAAACGGTGTGGAATCCCAATCGGGTCATTGGCGATGAAATCAGGTTTTTCAAAGCGAAAAACACAATCGTCGAGATACTCTTTTAAGTTGTCCAATCGTAAATGTTTTAGTTGAAATGTGACTATTTAGGATAGATTTATGCTGCTTCGCCATGTTAAAAACACTCAAACAAAGGAATTGGATTAAAAATCCAATCCAGTACATTGTTCTAAAAGTTTGTAATTGTTGTATTATTTTGATTTTCAATTAGTTAGAACCATTTCAAACCATTTCAAACATTAAATAACTAAAAAAACGGTGTATCCAGCGAGTGTCTTGTTTTTTAGATTTTATTTTGTTTCAACTATTGGTAAAAGTCTTGAATCTGCTAATGCTGCTGTTCTATGTCCTATTCCTTTCATATACTCTTTATCGGATTCAAAGGCGAGAAAACTGTTCACATTATTTTGTTTTATTAACAATACTGCGTCCCAACATTCATTTGTCGGCCCAATTAAAAAATCTCCACCTTCTCCCATAAATAAAATTTCTCCGCCCGACTTGGTTAAAAATGGCAAGGTATGTTCAACATAAAGTTGGTATGCCTGTTTTCCACTTATTGGTTGTGTCGGCGCAAGTTCAGGATTATCAGAATAGTCTGCTGTTTCACGAAAACGAAGTAAGTTAAGCATCACAATACTTCCTTGTATTTGTCGCATCACAAATTTTCGCCCAGCTTCCTGTGTTGGCATTAAATATTTTTCGTCCATATTGTTTTTTATTATTAAGATACGAGGTTTGTTGGTGTACATAACGTTTTGGGACTTGGCGAAGTTGGGGAGTTAGAAATACGTCAGCCCAAATTTTGTACAAATGTTTAATAGAATTACTAATGTTCAATTACTTCCTTCTGCCTCCATTTTGCCAAACCCTTGTTACCTGCTGGCGTTTTTTTCGTAGCCTGTCATTCAGTTAAGCCAATAATTTTCAGTGAGGTTTTTGAAACATCCATCATTATTGGTAACATTTCCTCTATTGTCCATTCTGTTGGTTTTGTGTAAATTGATACGGCTTGTAGCATAACTGATTTCCCGTCAATTGAGATAAATATATTTTCGCAACTATTCTGATTGATGGGTAAACTGAAATTAGAGGCTGTTAGTCTGTCAATTCTATTTAAAGAACCAACATCGTGTTTCAAAATGACTTCTGTTCCATCTGGTTTTGTTACGGTAAATGGCTCAGTAAGAAAATTTGAACCTTGTAAAAACAAAATATAAGGAAAATGCTTTTCATCAATCATTATATTTCTTACTTCGTTTATGTTTTTATGAGAACGTTCAATAGCATTTCCTGCTACCATTAACTCTTGGTTACTGTTTTTGCCAACTAAAACCCCTTTACTAATATTTTCGATGTCTTTTCCTTGATGTTTGGCTTCACAGACCAATACAATACGCCATTTTTCGTCTTTATCTTTAACCTCAATAATCCCGCCATCTGGTTTTATTGATGCCTTTTCAATAAATATTGTTACGCCTAATCTGCTATCAACCGAGTTAAGTTTTTCGTTAATTTCTTTTTTGTCAATGCTATCTCTAAAACGAAATTCAAGATTAGGAAAATCATTTTTCAAAGTTTCAAAAACGGCTTTTGAAAAACTGTTTACTGATTTATCGTGAATTTGAGCGTTCTCCCCAAATATTTCCTTTGGACCTTGACCTCTTACTTTTTCTATTCGTAGTCGGTCTGTTTGTTTAATTTATTATTCTGTAACCTTTTATTTTTGACTAAAATTCTAAAATACGGACATTTACTGTTTATAGATAAATCTTAATCGTCATTTCCTTTTTTAAATCAAACAACTTCATAATTATAACATTTGACACACCATCCAGTTTCATCACTTATTAAATCGGCAAGTTCTTCATCTGCATCAAACGTTTCTTCCTCTACTTCAAAAAAATACTCATGTGATAAATCATCAACCTTTGTTCCATCAGTATCAAAAATTGTATCAAATGCTCTAATTATTATTTTACCCATATTTTTATAGCCTTTGTCGTTATTCGATATTATTTATAAATTAGAAAAATGATTGAAATAAGGCAACAGAAACGAAGATTGTTTTATATTAAAAAGCATCAAAATCAAGCATTGCAATTACAGGAAAAATTATGCTTCAAATCTTGCAAAAGCGAAGTCGTCTGACGTGAAAATACTCCTATTTGTTTTGCGTGATATGATTTTTTCATAGTCAGTTAAAAAGTATGCTTCTGAAAGAAACTCTTTTCCAAAAGTTTCTTTCAACAATGATATTTCACTTTTAGAAAACGTAACATCATGATTAACTGAATAATACCAAAGTTTATTTGTTCGTTCTATGATTTTTATTTCATCTTCTTTGTAAATCAAAGAAAGAGTTGAATTGGAAATTACAAATTTATGTAGAGTTATCTCTCTGTTACTTTGCTTTAAAATCCCCATTGATTCAAGAATATTTAATAAAAGTGGGCATCTTCTTTTTGCCCCTTCATCTGATGAAGTATCAATTCCGTTTTGGTCGCAAAATCTTTCAACAAAAGGTGCTTTGAAAAAATTATCATAAATATAGCTTTTCATTACCGCTTTTTTGCGAAGAATTTTGAGTAGATAATTCGTCATTAATGATACTGCTGGCATTTCAAGACATAAACTTTGAAATAGATTTTTTGCTTCTTGATTTTCAGAATTTGATATAAATTGATTTATTTTTTCGTTAAAATAAGATGCTGATTCATTCATATCCCAATTAGGCAAATGTTGTTTTTTTGTTTTAAAAGTATCGTTTATATTTTGCAATAATTCAGAGAATAAATCTGCCATCTTTTCTCCATCAGGTGTTAATTTTAAAGTAGCTTCTTCATTTTTTAATTTTCTATCATCAACCAAAATTCCCATTTCCATAGCACACTGAATTTTATACTTGGTTGAACGCTGTAAAATCCCTAATTCTCCATCATCATAATTTCCTCTCAACCTTACAAATTTGTCATCTAATAGAGAACCAGTTTGATTGTCCTTGCTCATTAAATTTAAAATATGTAAAATATGACCTAAATGCACACTTGGTGGAAAGAGATAATTCATTTCCGTAAATTCTCCAATTTCACGAAGAAACTTAACCCACGAACCAAAAATGGTTAAATATCTTCCTGCTTTAAATTCACCTTGTTCGTTTATTTCCTGTTGTGTCGGTTTCCGTCCTAATGTTTCCGCTAAATCATAATAAGCGGCAATCAAATCTTCTTTGGTGATTTCTCTGCCTGCCTTGTCTTGTGCATCTAATATTTCTTCTACTTCAGCATCAAAATGGACTTCACATTTTGGCGAATATTCATAAAGTGTTTTTTCAACTCTACCTGTTTTGGGATTTTTCAATTCACTTTTACATTGTGAGAGAAATTCTCTTATTTTATTTGCTTTCTGATAGTTGCTTATAAAGTCAAGAATTACAACCTTATCTTTTCCACCACAAAGCCTTAATCCTCTACCAAGTTGCTGAATAAATACAGTTTTTGATTCCGTTGGTCGTAAAAATAGCAACACTCTTAAATCAGGAAAATCTACACCTTCATTGAATAAATCTACTGTAAATGCAACTATAAATTTATTTTCTCTGAATTGCTTTATTAAGTTGTTACGATTTGGGGTTTCTGCTGTAATTGCATAAGACGGTATTCCATTTTCATTAAAAAATTTAGCCATAGCTTCTGCGTGTTTTATTGAACAACAAAAACCAATAGCTTTATTTCCTTTTCCTTTCTCTAAATATTCAATTAAAATCTGCTCGTTACGGTCTTTAATTATTAAATGCCTGTCAAGGTCTGCGACATTATATTTATTTCCTTTGTAGCGAATTTGCGAGTAATCTACATTGTCCTTTAAGCCATAGTAATTATATGGAACAAGAAAACCATTTTCAATTGCTTCATTTAAGGTGTATTCAAAAATTTTTTGATAGTCAAACAATTCAAAAATATCTTTTCTATCCATTCTGTCAGGCGTGGCTGTCAAGCCAAGCATAAAGAAATTGGGTTTGAAATAATCAAGGATTATTTGGTAGGACTGTGCTTGTCCGTGGTGTACTTCATCAACAATAACGTAGTCAAATTCAGAAGCGTTGTACTTGTATAAAATATCTGGGTTTCGCAATGTATCTTTTGATGCAAAAAGAATACGGGCATTAATATTCTCTTTTACATCCCCTGTTAAAATACCCAATATTTCTTTTGGATAAATTTTTTCAAAAGCATCTTTTGATTGGCTTAGAATGTCAAGCCTATGAACAATGAAAAGAATTTTACCATTTATATTTTGAGTGTCAAATGCTGATAAGAATGTCTTTCCTGTACCTGTTGGCAACACTACAATTCCCTTTTTCCAACCTAAACTCCTCCTCAAATTAAGTTCCTGCATTGTTTGTTTTTGTAGATGGTTAGGTTCTACCAAACTTTCAGATAGTAATTCTGGGATGTTTTTATAAATTAATCTTCTAATACTGTCGCTTACTTGTTTTCGCCAAGTAGGGTGCTGTAATTGTGAATATGAGAAACGTAAAAGGAAGTAACCAGAACTTAAAATTTCATTTTGTCGGTTTAAATTGTCATCATATATTTCTGTTGCAATAACCCCTTCTGCGTGATAGGTTTCGCCATTTACTTCTAATGCAAGTTTTTTATTTTCCTTCCACAAAACAAAATCTATTCTTCTTGTCCTACCTTCTGAATCAAGAAATGGATATTGTGGAATTACGTATTTTATATTTTTTTCACCAAGTAAAGGAAATAAGAAATCAGTTACAAAAAGCCTTTCACTATCTTGTGTAATGCGATTTTTGTAAAATTCTAAATAGTCTTGTAAACTTATTTTAGGTTTACTTTCAAGAGGATTTAGCCAATTAATATTATCTTTTAAGTCGATTTGATTCATTTTTTACTGTTTCAATAAGTTCTTTCTCGATTATTTTAAGAGCATTTAGTGCCATTTATTGATAAATCCTTTTCATCATTTCCTTTTCTGAATTTTATTAGTTCAAATTGTTGCAGTGATTAGTTTTTTTAGTCCTAAATTTTCAAAATTATATGAAAAATAATGAAAGAAATTACTAATTCTTGGGTCATCACAATTACAAAAAACCACCTTGTCTTTAAAGTGTCCTTCGTAATGTTCTAATTCGCTTTCTATATCTGAGAGTTGAGTATAAAACTCGTCTTTCTTTGAAAATTTTGCAATATGTAGTGTTTGATTCAGTGTTCTTTCTGCAATCATTTTCTTGTATATTTTTTAGGTGGCAAAGTTACAAAAATTATCTTGAAATTTTTAGGAAGTGTCTGAATGTTTGGGTGTCGCTCTACGCTTGCAGGTAACAACTTGGGCGTAAGCCCTGCTTGTTGTGTCAAAAGGCTGGCGTAGCCGCCTTTTGACACAACTCGTTAATATACGAAAGTTTTGTCGTACTTTTTGTATTGTTGCCAAATGTACGATACAAAAGTAAAACATAAATGTGGATTTTTCAAATTTTA
>JAYWHK010000233.1:0-21659 GCA_043777755.1 Saprospiraceae bacterium | reverse complement strand
TAAAAATAAAATATCAATATTTTACTATAAAAACAAATATTGTTTTTTATAATTTTAAAAAATGTTCTGTTTTTAGAAAACTGGAACATCGAGTAATAAATTTTTTTGAAAGCATTTTAGAAAATATAAAAATGAGAATAAAATTTTCTGTAATTTTGCGTCAAATTTCTCATACTATATAAATATAATAATATGTACAATTACGATAAGCGTGGCGTTTCAGCAACAAAAGACGAAGTTCACAAAGCCATAAAAAATCTTGACAAAGGACTTTATCCTAATGCGTTTTGCAAAATTCTTCCTGATATGGTGGCTGGTAAAGCGACATATTGTAATATTATGCACGCTGATACAGCTGGTACAAAAACAAGTTTGGCTTATATGTACTGGCGAGAAACGGGCGATTTGAGCGTTTGGCGTGGCATCGCACAAGACGCTATCGTGATGAATCTTGACGATATGGCGTGTGTTGGCTGTACAGATGATGTAGTGCTTTCTTCTACGATTGGGCGCAATCGAAACTTGATTTCTGGTGACGTTATCAGCGAAATTATCAATGCAACTGTTGATTTTGCGGCAAATATGGCAAGTCATGGCGTTAATTTGCACTTGGCTGGAGGCGAAACGGCTGATGTTGGTGACATCGTAAGAACAATAGATGTTGGTTATACGGCGTTTGCTCGAATGAAGCGTAAAGACTTGATTATCAACAATATAAAAAGTGGCGATGTCATTGTTGGTTTGGCAAGTTATGGTCAATCTACCTATGAAACGGAGTACAATGGCGGTATGGGAAGCAATGGTTTGACTTCTGCACGGCATGATGTTTTTTCGCATGATTATGCTGCGAAATATCCTGATAGTTACGATAAAAATACGCCTGAAGATGTTGTTTTTATTGGTTCAAAAAAATTGACAGATAAAATTGATATTGGAGGTCAAAAAATGGATATTGGTAAATTGGTGCTTTCGCCAACCCGTACTTTTTTACCTGTTTTGAAAACTATTTTTTCTCAAATTGGAAAAAAACATATTCATGGTTTGATTCATTGTACTGGTGGTGGACAAGCTAAGGTTTTGAAGTTTATGGACAAAAGAAAGGTCGTAAAAGACAATCTCTTTGCAACACCTCCGCTATTTGAAATGATACAAAATGAATCAAAAACTTCATGGAAAGAGATGTATCAAGTATTTAATATGGGCAATCGCTTAGAGTTTTACTGCGATAAATCAATTGCTGACGAAATAATAAGTGTTGCAAAAGGCTTTAATATTGATGCGCAAGTTATAGGATATGTGACATCAGCATGCAGTAATAGTGTTGTTATAAAAAATGATAAAGGGGAATTTAGCTATGAGTAGTGAATAGGTAGTCAATAAGTCGTAAATCAATAAGTCTTACGACTTATTGATTTACAATATTTTACAAAAATCTTAACTTTCGTTCTCATAATTCTTTATGGCTTGATAAAGCCTTGCTTTGATGCGGCTTTTTAGTTTTCGAGGTGAAATAAGTTCGATGTTTTCACCAAAACCAAGGATTTCACGTTCCAGCTCAAAGTTTAATTGAACTTTGATTTGGAACGTCACACTTCCGTCTTCGTGGACTTCCAAAACCTCTTGAGAAGGATGTATTGGCTTGGTCGTATTGTAAGGTGCGTGTGCTTTATTGAGTTTGAAAATTACCGCTTCGGGTTGGTGTTTTTCACTTTTGGTTACACCAATGATGTCTTTAAAATAAGTCTGGGCATTGAAGAAACGGTTTTCCAAAAAAGGCGTAAACTCATCAGTATCAATTGTTTTGATTCTATCCAGTGCCAAAATTGCGGTTGGTGAACTCGCATCTTTTTTGCCCAAAACAAACCAGCGGTTGCGGTATTCTTTGAGCAGATAAGCGTGTAAAACAAAACTTTGCGCTTCTCTTGCTTTGAACGATTGATAGCTGATTTTCAAGGGTTTATGCGCAACGATTGCCCGATGAATAATGTCCAAATGCTCTAATCCTTTGAGTCTTTCGTTGGTTTCAAAATCAATAATAGACGGGGCTTTTGAGCTACTCGTATAGATTTTATCCTCTAATCTATTGATCATATCGCCAACCTCTTCAAAATGGGAAAAACCTTTGAATTGTCGTAAAATGTCTTTGACTTCTGTCAAAACCGTTAAATCTTGTTTCGTAAGCGGAATATTGGTGATGCTGTATTTTGGGTCTTCGTAGGTATAATATTTTTTATCCACAACAATAATTGGCGCATTGTAGCCCAATTTGTCACTTCGTAACATCTGAATATCAAGCTGAATGGTACGCTTGCTGATGCCATTGTCTATGCCTTCAAATTCGTAAATGGCATCAGAACACGCATCAATAAGCGATTCCAAAGTCCATTTTTTGGTGCGGTTGCGAAGGCAACTATCCAAAGTTTTGTAACGAATAAGTGCAAGGCGATTGAGTGGCATATAGATATTAGATATTTGGATATTAGATATTTGGATATTGTTTACACAAAAAAGCTGTTATGAAAATCAGAGATTTCATAACAGCTTTTCTTTTAAAACTCTTTTAAGGAGATTGCGCAACCTCCACTGGCTGCCAATTTTATTTTTATCATTGTATCTTTACTGACATTCATTTCTGTAATTTTTGTAGCCGCTGGTTTGGTATCCCAATGAGCATCATCAGCGTCAGCATAAATAATGGCTTTGAATTTTTTTCCTGCTGGTAAAAAATCAAATTTCATGTCAAAATTACGTGCTTTTTCGTCTGTGATACTTCCTATAAACCACTCGTTTTTGCCTTTTGCTTTTCTTGCAATGGTCAAATAATCGCCAACTTCCGCATTGATAATCTTTGTATCTTCCCAATCTACCGCAACATCTTTGATGAATTGAAATTCAGGTTTTCCTTCATAATTTTCAATCAAATCAGCTGCCATTTGCAAAGGACTGTACATAGTGACATAAAGTGCCAATTGTTTGGAAAGGGTAGTGTGGACTTTTTCCGTTTTTTTAGCGTCATAGGCAGACATATTTGTTTGGAAAATCCCTGGCGTGTAATCCATCGGACCACCCATCAAGCGAGTGAAGGGAAGAATTGTTTCGTGTTCTGGCGCATTGCCACGACTCCAAGCGTTGAACTCATTGCCACGAGCCGCTTCTGCACTTAAAAAATTCGGATAAGTACGGTGCAAACCAGTCAAACGGGTTGGTTCGTGCATATCCACCATGATTTTATTTTCAGCTGTTTTGCGCATTACTTTTGCGTAGTGATTGACCATATATTGTCCATCGTGGTGTTCGCCTTTTGGTACAATACGACCAACATAACCAGTTTTCACACTATTCATGTTGTATTTTTTCATGAATTGATAAGCCTTGTCCATTTGCTTATCGTAACTTGTAACAGACGATGAGGTTTCGTGATGGCAAATAATTTTTACACCTTTACTTGCTGCATATTTGCTCAATTCATCTATATTGTAGTCAGGATAAGGCGTTGTGAAGCTAAAAGTAGAATCTTGCATTTTGCCAAACCAACCTTCCCAGCCAATGTTCCAACCTTCTACTAAAACGCCGTCAAAACCATTTTTTGAAGCAAAATCAATGTATCTTTTAGTTCTTTCGGTGGTTGCGCCATGTTTTCCATGTGGTTTTTTGTTGGCGAGATTGTCCCAGCTTCCCATGTCTTGAGTAGCGGTGTAGTCCCAAGTCGCTGTTCCAACGTGCATATCCCACCAAATACCAACGTATTTTTGCGGTTTTATCCAACTGACATCTTCTAAAACGTTAGGGTCATTTAGATTCAAAATCAATTTGCTTTCCAATAACCCAGCGGCATTGTCAGCGGTGACAATTGTGCGCCAAGGTGACTTAAAAGGCGTATTGACACTTGCTTTGATTTTTTCAAAAGTAGAAGGAACAAGTACCGCTTTAAATTTTAAAGTTTTAGGATTAACAACCAATTGCATTGCAGGGAAATCCAACAAAGCGGCTTCGTGAATACAAAGATGCGTTCCGTCTGTTTCATTTTTCAAAGTCAAAGGCGTTTGTGTTGAATTAGCGTCGTGCAAAGCCATTCCATGAATGGCTACTTCCATGGTTTTGTATTCTTTGTTGTCAATGGCACTGATTTTTGTGGTAGAATAAATGTGTTCGTTAGAATCATAATCACCTGGAATCCAAAATGTTTTCATATCATTTACCATCTGAAATTCGGTGCTTTCGTCAATGATAATCAAATTTTTGGCATCTTGCTCAGGAAAAACGTAGCGAAATCCAAGCCCATCATTGTGAACTTCAAAGACAATATCCATGATTCTACCTAAAATAGTATGTTTTAAGTGAACAATACAACCATTAAAATTATCTCTAATTTCAGAAACTTCTCCCCAAACGGGTTTCCAAGTTTCGTCGCCACTTATTTTTTCAATGCTTAAAACTTCAAAACTGGAATTGAAATCACCATCAAAAAATTGGAACCCCATTTTTGAGTCACCTACAACAATTTTATTGTTTCTGATTAATTTATAAACAGGCGAATTTTCGGCATCAAGTTTAAAAAAGAGCTGGTTTTTACCATTTGGAGAACTGATTCTCGCAGCATCTTTTGAAATATTAAACGATTCGGGGTTAATAAAAGGCGTTGGCGTTGTTTTTTCGCCTATTTTTGTTGCGGCAGTATTGTTGCTGCTTTCTGTTTTTTTAGTACTTGAACAAGCCCAAAGAAGGAATACGGAGGAGAATAAAAGAAAAAAGGAAGTTTTTTTCATAAAAAAAGTTTTGGATTTTGAAACATTGGACTGTTAAACGGTTGTATTGTTAAAATGTTCTAACGATGATTTAAATGTTAGAACGTTAGATTGTTAAAATGTTCTAACTGAGCGTTCTCGCTTAATTAGAACATTTTAACAGTCCAACAATACAACATTTTAACAATATAACAATTATTTGCTCAACGTTTCTACCCATTTTGAAATTTTCGTCAAGTCAGTTTTAGGAACTTTTGGTAGTCCTAACATTGGCGTGTAGCCAGGCCAGTTGGCAGGTTCTGGTTTATAGACCAATTCGGTGAAACGTTTGGCTGTATATTTTTTCGCCGCAATATCAGCCCAAGATGGACCAACTGCTTTTTTATCTACTTTATGACAAGTAACGCAGTTGTTTTTACTCAAAAGTGCTTGAATGTCAGCTGGTGCTTTCGTTTGTGCATTTAGTGTAATGTAAAGTGCTGATAATGAGGTGATTAAAATAAATTTTTTCATAATTATTTTTATTTTTATAAAATTATTTTTTAAATTAAAGATTTTATTTTTGACGTAAAAAAATGTTTTTGTAACGGAGCATTACACGAAAACATATTTCCGATATTTACTTTTACTACGCCAATATTTTCCGAACAATTAAACGCTTTGAAAAAATTAGATACATAATACAACAACAGCAATAACAAAAGATAGCCATGTTGTCAAAATTTTAGCAAAAATAGTCATTTTTATTTTTTAGATAAATAATAAATTGATTTTTTAAAAAAATATTTTGATAAATGTGTACTTTTGCTAAAATTTTAACAATAGTTATATGAAAAAAATCACAATTTATTTCGCTCTTTTATTTTTAATCTTCTTTTCGGCTTGTTCCAACGACTTAGTGTTGAATGATGCGCCTAAAGAAATCCCGATTGTTTACGGCTTTTTATCTCGTAGCGATACCGCCCAATATATTCGTATCGAAAAGGCTTTTATTTCCAATGCAGTAGGTGCGCCAGAATTGGCAAAAGATCCTAATCAATTGTATTTCAATGATATAAGTGCAGAAATTTTAGATGTTGAAGCCAATAAGTCATACAAATTGACCCGTGTAGATGCAGAAAAAGAAGGATTTAAACGTCAATCTGGAACATTTGCGACAACGCCAAATTATCTTTATAAAATAAAAACAGCAAATATTAGTCTGCGAGAAAATAAAACGTTTCGTTTAGTCGTGAAGAAAAACGACGGTACTGTTTTGACGGAAGCAAATACCGTAGTTCTGCCTGATATGAAATACGAAGAGCCAGAACCTCGTGAGTTGAATTTGGCTACTTCTTTTTTGGTTACATGGACTTCGATTGATTATCGCCCTTCAAAAATTTACGATGTAATTTACCACATTAATGTTGAGGAGCGTGTTCCAACGGAAACCACTTGGGTTTCTGTGAAAGGATTAGATTGGACTTTGGTAAGAGGATTTTTACCAACATCAAGTGATTTTAATCCAAACTTAAACCGTGTTTCTTTTCGTCAAAAAGATGTTAATGCTTTTTACAGTTTTTTGGCTACAAATTTAGATAAAGATAAAAAAGTTGTACGCAAATTGCGTGGAATTGATGTAGAAGTTATTGCTGCTGGTGATGATTTGTATCAGTACTTGAACGTAAGTAGTATCAATTCTGGCATTACGGGAACAGAAGTTTTGCCAACGTACAGCAACGTAAAAGGTGGTTATGGTATTTTGTCTTCACGCAATAGGTTCATTTCTAAGGATTTAGGAATTGGACAACGTTCATTGGACTCTTTGCTTCGTGGAAAATTCACAAAGCCACTGAATTTTCAATAAGCGGGCGTTCAAAATTGATTAGTATTATTTTGTCGTTGAGAAAAAAGTTGTAAGTAACTGACTATGAGGAAGTTATTTATAATTTTTTGAGCAATCGACTGAAAAAAATAATACTAATTAATTTAGCCCCAATACTTAGTAAATAATTTTTAATGCCCATTTCGATAAAACATGACGGTAGAACTAAATCCAAGCCTTGACCCTAAAGACGCTCAGACGGGTGAAGTAGAGAAAGCACTGCGCCCAAAAGCATTAGAAGATTTTAGTGGGCAGCCAAAGATAGTAGAAAATCTAAAAATTTTTATTCAAGCGGCTTTGCAGCGTGGTGAAGCCCTTGACCACGTATTGTTGCATGGGCCTCCTGGTTTAGGGAAAACGACTTTATCGCATATTGTTGCCAATGAGTTAAATTCTAATATGAAAATGACTTCTGGTCCTGTATTGGAAAAAGCGGGTGATTTGGCAGGAATTTTGACTTCGCTCGAAGAAGGTGATGTGCTTTTTATTGACGAAATTCACCGTTTGAATACTGTTGTTGAAGAGTATTTATATTCGGCGATGGAAGATTATCGCATTGACATTATGATTGATAGTGGTCCTAATGCACGCAGTATTCAGATAACGCTCAATCCTTTTACCTTGGTTGGCGCAACGACCCGTATGGGTTTGCTGACAGCTCCGATGAGAGCCCGTTTTGGCATCAATTGTTTGTTAGATTACTATGATGTGGCTACTTTAGTGAAAATTATCAAACGTTCTGCGAGTATTTTAGGTGTTCCGATAGAAGATAATGGTGCTTTGGAAATCGCTCGAAGAAGTCGAGGTACGCCTCGTATTGCCAACGCACTTTTGCGCAGGATTCGAGATTTCGCACAAATCAAAGGCAATGGAACAATTGATTTGGCGATTGCAAAATTTGGTCTAAATGCACTCAATGTTGATGATTCTGGCTTAGATGAAATGGACAACCGTATTTTGTCGTCTATTATCACAAAATTCAAAGGAGGTCCAGTTGGTTTGACAACGATTGCCACGGCAGTAGGAGAGGAGTCTGGTACAATCGAAGAGGTTCACGAGCCATTTTTGATTATGGAAGGCTATATTCAACGGACTCCAAGAGGTCGTGAAGTAACCGAAAAAGCATACAAGCATTTGGGAATCCCAGTTCCTTTTGGGAAAGCAAGTGCGTCATTATCACTTTTTGAAGAATAAAAGAAAATGCAACTATGAATCAACATCAGGACTACGATAAAATTTTTAAGGAGAATATTGAAAAAATTGGAGCGAGTTTGTTGTCAAAATTGTGTGGTTTAGAATTACAGGACTTAGAACCTGTAACAACGACTATTCCAAGGACATTGGAGCGTAGAGCTGACTTTGTTAGGCTTGGCGTGAATGTAAAAACAAAAGAAAGAATGTTGAGCCATATTGAATTTCAGGCGAAAAGTCAGGAAAATATGGACAGTCGAATGTTGTTTTACTATTCACTTTATTATGAAATGTTTCGGCTTCCGATTCATCAGTACGTTATATACATGGGTACTGGAAATTGGACAGCTTCAACGCAAGTACAGCATCATAATTTGATTTTTTCTTATGAGGTTATTTCCTTAAATACCATTGATTATCAGTTGTTTATAAATTCGGAAAGCCCAGAAGAAATCATTTTAGCTATTTTAGCAGATTTTAAAGGAGAGCGAAAAGATAAAGTGATAAAAAAAATTATCGCTTGTTTAAAAGATAAAACCAAAAATAAAAGAAGATTACAAAAATCAATCATTCAGTTGGAAATTTTATCAAATCTTCGTAAATTGCAATCAGAAGTAATAAAAAATTTATCAGATATGTCAATAAATTATGATATAAAAGAGGATATTCGCTACCAACAAGGTGTTCAGCATGGCGTTGAGCGAGGAATCGAACAAGGATTACATCAAGGAATTGAGCAAGGCATTGAGCAAGGCGTTGAGCGAGGAATCGAACAAGGATTACATCAAGGCATTGAACAAGGCATTGAGCAAGGCATTGAACAAGGTGACTTGTTGAGAGCAAAAAAAGTAGTGAAAAAAATGCTTTTGAAAGGTACTTTTTCTTTGCAAGAAATTGCCGATTTAGCGGAAGTAAGTATTGATTTTGTAGTGGAAATGCAAAATGAAATTAACGCTGCAAAGTAGTTTTTTTAATGAAAAAATTTGATCAGTACGTATTTCGTCAGAGCATTGGCCCTTTCTTGGTTTCCTTTTTTATTGCACTGTTTGTTTTGTTAATGCAAACGGTTTGGGTTTATATTGATGATATTATGGGGAGAGGAGCAGGATTGCTTTTTATTTCAGAAATGATTTTTTATATGTCCATTTTGATGATTCCTTGGGCTTTAGTGATTGGAATTTTGATTTCATCGGTGATGACTATTGGAAATTTAGCGGAGCGATATGAGCTTTCCAGTATGAAATCGGCGGGCGTTTCTCTGCTTAGGGTTTTGATGCCGCTGTTTATTTTTTCGATATTTTTGGCTTGTTTTTCTTTTTTTACAGCTGATGTTTTGACACCTTGGGCAAAATTAAAACAAAATGCTCGGCTTTACGATATTCGCCGCCAAAAACCTGCCTTGGCAATTGAAGAAGGTGTTTTTTCTGATAATTTTGCTGGCTACACCTTGCGAATTGGCAAAAAAGACAAGGACGATAAAACCATTCACGACGTAATGATTTATCAAGAAAGTGTCAATGGTGGGATTAGTGAACTTTTGGCAAAAGGTGGTGAAATGACGACAACACCCGACAAATCTTGCCTATTGATGAAGTTGCAAGGCGGACATCGTTATGAGAGTTTGAAAGATGAAGGAAAACGTCGTTTTGCTTACGTGCGAACCAACTTTGAAGAGTGGAATAAAATCTTTGTTGTGGACGAATTGGAAAGAACCGACGAAAGTCTTTTCAAAAATAGTCAAGCGACAAAAACCGTTTGGCGTTTAAATTCGGATATTGATTCTATTGGAAAAAAAATAGCGGAGCGTAAAACTGATTTTGGAAAATCCGTTACTCAAAATTTTAATGTTTTTAACGAACCGCAAAAAGATACCGCTATTTCTATTGTTATCAATAAAGATGCAAATGGAAATCTTATCAATCGGGAGGCAAATCCTCCTGTTTATGCGCAAAACAATAATTTTTTCAAGCAAAATATTCCTCCTGATATAAAGAGTTTGGGAACAATACTCAATTCTTTTGAACAGTATAAAAAAACCGATTTGTTGAATCGCTCACGAGGAATCGTAGAAAGTATTTTGCAAAATTCGGAAAGTAACGTAAAATCAATAGATAAAATCAGGGAAAGCCAAGCCAAGCACATTTGCGAAATGCACTCCAAATTTGTTTTTGCAAGTTTGTGTATTGTATTTTTGTTTGTTGGCGCACCGATGGGTGCAATTGTTCGCAAAGGCGGTTTTGGCTATCCGTTTATTGTAGCGATAGGATTTTTTATCTTATTTATATTTATGTACATTATGTTTAGGAAATTGGGCGAACAAGGTGTTTTGCCAGCGGCATTTTCTGTTTGGATTCCCGTCTTGATTTTGGCACTTATTGGAGCATTTTTAACAAAAAAAGCGATGTACGATGAGCGTGTTTTTCAAGCGAATTTTGCTAAAAATTGGCTTTTATTTTTTAAAAAGAAGAAAAAAAATGAAATAGTAATTTCTAAGCTCTGAAACATTCAGAACAAATTAGAGTAGTTTTTAACACGAAATGAAATTCGGCAAAGCCAATTTGTACGAATTATTTTCATTATTTTCATTACCTTAATTATTTTCATTGTTTTCATTGTTTTCATTGTTTTCATTACCTTAATTATTTTCATTATTTAAACTCACCATGCAAGTAGTTGTTTTTGGAACAATCGTAAAGGAAAAAGACCTTCCTTATATACAGTCTTTATTTGATGTTTTGCATGAGCATGGCATTAACGCTTATGTCTATCGTCCGTATTTGCATCAGCTGCAACCGCACATTACTTTTAACCTGAATGTTGGAATTTTTGATGGTTATTTGGATTTCAAACAAAGGCATTTTGACTGCGTTTTGACGCTCGGAGGTGATGGAACGCTTCTGAATGCTGCCACTGTAGTACGAGATACTGACGTTCCAATGATGGGTATTAACTTAGGTCGTTTGGGTTTTATGGCGGATATTGAAAAAATAGGAATCAGTGAAGCCATTATGATGTTGATGAAAAAAATGTACCATATCGAAGAACGAAGTTTGCTGTATTTAGAGTCGAATCTACCGCTTTTCGGAGAAACGCCTTATGCGCTAAACGATTTTACAATACTCAAACGAGATACGTCTTCAATGATTACAATTCACACTTATATCAATGGTTCGTATCTAAATTCTTATTGGGCTGATGGTTTGATTATCGCAACGCCAACAGGTTCAACAGGTTATTCGCTGAGTTGTGGTGGGCCGATTTTATTTCCACAAGCCAATAATTTTGTAATTACACCTGTTGCGCCACACAATCTCAATGTTCGACCTTTGGTTATTCCTGACAATTGTTGTATTTCTTTTGAGATTGAAGGTAGAACCGAAAATTTCCTTTGTACACTTGATTCTCGCTTTGAAACCATTACCGATAAACACCAAATTGCTGTCCGAAAATGCGATTTTACTGTAAAATTAATACAATTACAAGGAAAATCTTTTCAAGAAACCATGCGTGACAAATTGAATTGGGGTAGCGATAAACGAAATTAAATGGTTGGATTGTTAAATTGTTAAATTGTTCTCTTACGCATAATTGTTAGTCAATATGAATATATTTTTTATCTTAATTTTTAATTTTTTTAATTTTAGTCATCAAAATACTAATCTCCAGCAGCTTGAGTCGCAGCGATTAAAGACACCATTCCAACAGTTTCAGAAAAATAATATTGATGACGTTTTGAAAACGCAAGAACAGCGTTTTACAGCAACAATTGCACAAGATAGCATAACGCTTTATAAGCTATTAGACAAAGATTTACATTATATTCATTCCAATGCTTTGCTGGAAGATAAAGCCAAACATATTGACGCAATTCTCAAACAACGTATTGTTTATCAAGCATTTATATATGAAAATGAACCTTCTGTTTTAATTAAAAAAAATATTGCTATCATCAATGGCGTAGTCAATGTAAAAGGTTTATATGCAAAATCGCCTTTTGATACACATTTGTATTTTATGGCAATTTATAAAAAAGAAAAGAAAACTTGGCGTTTGTTGAAGTGGCAATCTACTAAAAAAACATGATTTTAGTGAAACCATGTTTTTTTAGTTTTTTCAAAAAAAAATCGTATTTTTGCCTAAAATTTTGACAGATGCAAAAAAAGAGTTTTGAAAATTGGACTTATGAAGAAATACAAGATGTATTTTCCATCGTTAAGCGTCCTCAATTGCCATTGCTAACGAATTGGCTTGCAGCAGTACATGAGCCAGAACCAGCTCGAAAACTCATTTTAGATGAAATCCAAAATGACCTTATTGAGTATGCGAATGCTTGGAATGAAGATGAACTCAAAATGTGTTTCATCAGTCCTTTGATTACATTGGTGCATTATCGAAATGCAGAATACAAAATATTTACACAACGCAACATATCCGCAACTTTTCTTGATTTGGATTGGGAATTGACTGGACGCATAGAATGGCTTATTTCAAAAGGAATTTTGAAACCCAAACAACCGTTTTTCTGTCTGCATGAGTACAAACAAGAAAACCGACTGGACAGCGATCCTTTGGGGCAATTGCTTTCCGCCATGGTCGTAACGCAATCGTTAAATCAAAGCGATATGCCACTTTATGGCTGTTATGTCATTGGTAGATTTTGGTTTTTTGTTGTATTGGAAGGGAGGGAATATGCTACAAGTTTAGCTTATGACGCAACCAAAGAAGACGAACTATTGTCTATTTTTTCTATTTTATCAGAAGTAAAAGAAGTGATTAATCGTTATTTATCTGTAAATCAATAAGTTAAAAGACAATGACTAACGATGAGCGTATTTTTCGCCATCACGCTTTGCGTAACTTATTGACTTGGGACTACTTATTATGAACGCTATAAATTTTCAGCAAAAAATAGTTAATATTGAACAAGGGCTTTCGTCGGTTACGGACAAAACGCTAAAATTCAGTTTATTAACCCAGCTCATAGATTTTTACTCTATCAACAACATTAAAAAAGCCCGTCAGTATTTGGACTTGCAAAAAGTCATTCTGAATGAAACAGATAATGCAAAACACAATATATACCATGCTGTAAATGCGGCATTTGTAGAAAATCAATCCTATAATTATTTTTTATCAGAATCCTTGTACAACTATGTTGTGGATTTGTTGGAAGACAGCGATGAAAGCGTAGATTACAAAATCGACGTGTATTTGGACTATGCTGCGACTTGTTTGAATGCTGAAAAAATTGAACAATCCGAAAATTTTATCCGAAAAGCAGCACGTTTGTTGGAAGCCTTTCCTAATCCTGTTTTAAAAGCCCGTTTCATTGTTCGTCAAGGCTATAATTTGATGAAACAAACAAATTATTCTAAAGCGATTTATCAGTTTTTGGAAGCTGAGGATATTTTTACGCTCCAAGAAGACGATTTGCAATTCAAAGATTTTTACTTTTTATCCTTGATTTACAGTGGTTTAGGTTATGTTTATCGTGTAACAGAGGAGTATAACCGAAGTATTTTGTCGTATCGACAAGCTGTGAATATTTGCGAAATTACAGGTATCAAAACCCGTATTGCTTTTCACTATTTGAGTTTGGGGAACGCTTACATGGCAATTGATGACATCGACAATGCCGAAAATTTCTTTCAACAAACCATCAACACCACGGACGACATCAGCCAAAATGCTCGTGCAGGTGCGTATGCAAATCTTGGTCAATGTTTTTTCTTACGCCAAGATTTTATTGAAGCAAGGAAATTGTATAAAAAAGCACGTCGTTTGTATCACTCCATGTCTGAAAATGATTACCTGAATTTTTCCAGAATTGAAGTATATTTGGGAGAATTGAGTATTGCGGCATTGAAATACAAAAAAGCTCAGGAACACCTTGAAGAAGCACTCGGATTTGCCAATTTATCAGAAAAAAGGTCGCAAATCGCTTCTGTTTGTAAGCAAATGGCTTTGCTTTTTGCAAGAAAAAATAATTATAAAGAAGCCTATAAATACCAAGAAGCCTACATTGTTCACCTTGCAATGCACAATGAAGAGGTGAAAAGCGAGCAAATCGTAGAGTTGCAAATGCAATTTGAAGGTGAAAAACGGGACCAAGAATCCGATTTATTGCGCATGAGAGCAACTCAATTGCAGCACAAAGCTTTGCGTGCGCAGATGAATCCGCATTTTATGTTCAACGTTTTAAATGCGATTCAGCGTTATATCAACGATGGAAATATTGAAGAAGCAAATTTTTATTTGACAAAATTTGCCGATTTGATGAGAGATTCGCTCAGTTATTCTGACGAAGAAGTGATTTCTTTGGAGTCAGAATTGGCATTTTTGAGCGATTATTTGTCGCTGAATCAAAAAATGCGTTTTAATGGAAAAATGCACTTTGACATTATCGTAGATGATGAAATTGAGCCAGATATTTTTGGTGTTCCAAGTATGATTATTCAGCCTTATGTCGAAAATTCGTTGGAACACGGTATAAAATCGCTTAAAAATGGACGAATTTTGATAGAATTTTCCCTTTTTGACGATAATAATATGTTGTGTATCATCGAAGACAATGGTGTTGGGCGTGAAAAAGCAAAAGAAATCAAAGCTGCGATGCAATCAGACGACATGAAGCCCAAACACCGTTCTATGGGAACGCAAATAACCCAAGATCGTTTGAAAATTTTGCATCTTTTTACCGAAATTGATGGGTTTATTCAAACGCTTGACCTCGAAGACGATGACGGTAATACCACGGGAACTCGTGTTGAAATCATTATTCCAATTATGGAACTGAAAAAAAGTTGAATTTTTGCTAAAAAATAGAACCGTATTTTTGTTACAATTTTACGTATTTTTATTATCTAAAACATTGATTTTCAATATTTTATTTTTAAATAGAATAAATTTAGGCTGTCACGAAATTGTAATGTTAAGGTTTTTCTTGTAGCTTCACTTGTGTAACTTTGTGGTATCAGTTTAAAGAAAATTACAAACACAAAATTTACGCAACTATGAGAAAATTAATTCAATTCAATTCAAGCGAAGTATTATCCACATCTGTTTTAGCTTTATTCAAAGGCGGGAAAAGATCATCAGCGGTTTATCAAACTGCGGAAGCGGCTATTATGGCAAAGGCAGGAAGAAAAGTCGAAAGAAGATTAGATAGTCAATCAGGCTCTATTTCTTTTTTTTATGACGGCAAAAGTTATACAGCGTCTTATGACGCTTCCTCAAAAATGCTTCATGTAACAGGGGCAAACGGACTCGACATTTGTGTGGAGTGGTAAAATCACAATTAATTAATCAAAACTATAAAGAAGCGAAACCAAAACTTTTACGCAATTTTAATGTTATCTTTTAGAAATGGGATAGTCTGGTAAAACAAACTATCCCAATTTCTTTTTTTTGGCAAAAGACAAGTGTTTCGACTGAAATAATTGACTTTTAAAATACTGTAAAATACTGTAAATCAATGAGTTAAAAGTAGGGTGTTCAAAAGTATTGCAAATGCTATCGCCAAAAATGATGATAAATTTTGCTCCGCAAAGGTTTTAGTTTTGTCTTTTTATTACCCCAACCCTAAAGGGTGCTGACTCTAAATAAATGTAAAACTCGTATTTTTTGACAAAAAACGAACCTTTTTTTGCAAAAAAGATACAGTTTTATAGTGATTTTTAATCTGCTCCCTTTAGGGCTGGGGTAATCAAAAGTTGAAAAAATATTTTCTGATTTAAATAAAATCTATTTTTTAATTAAAAAATTGGTAACACTTTTATGGGCGTTTTGGACAGCCTAAGTTAAAAGACTTACGACTTATAAACTCATTATCGACTTACGACTTATAAACCTCCAACGCAGCCTCCAAACAATCCATTGCCTTATTTAAATCATTGATATTTAAGACATAAGCGATGCGAACTTGTTTTTTACCTAACGCTCTGTTGGCGTAAAATCCCGTTGCGGGAGCTAACATAACCGTAGCGTTTTCATGCCTAAAATCCTCCAAAAGCCATTGGCAAAAATGGTCGCTGTCTTCAATTGGCAGTTCTGCAAAAATATAAAAAGCACCTTGCGGCAAATAACATTTGACATTTTTCATGGCAGAAAGTCGTTCAAAAAGAATATTTCTACGAATAATATACTTTTCTTTTACTTCTTCCATATAACTTTCTGGTGTATCAATCAACGCTTCTGCCAAAATTTGTCCAAAAGTCGGCGTACTCAAACGCAATTCAGCATATTTGATAATCGTTTCCATCAAAGGCTTGTTTTTAGAAACAATCGCCCCAATTCTTGCACCACAACTGCTGTAACGCTTGGAAATACTGTCAAAAACAATGACATTTTCCTCAATTTCTGTCAAAGCCAAGGCAGAAAAAAACGTTTTGTCTTCATATACAAATTCACGATAAACCTCGTCCACCATCAAATACAAGCCATTTTTTTTGACCAAATCCACCAAATCACGCATCGCTTTTTCGTCATAAACGCAGCCTGTTGGGTTGTTGGGATTGCACAAAAGAATGGCTTTTGTTTTGGGAGAAATGGCATTTTCAAAATCAGCCAACTCTGGCAAAGCAAAACCATTGTCAATCGTAGAGGTAATCGGAACAATTTTTACGTTTGCCATTTCCGCAAAACCCTTGTAATTGGCATAAAAAGGCTCGGGAACAATCACCTCATCGCCTTCGTCCAAACAAGCCAAAAAGGTTAAAAACACACCTTCGGACGCACCACTTGTCACAATGATTTCGTCGGGCGCAATCGTCAAATTAAATTTTTGGTAATAGCGAGGCAGTGCCTGTCGGTAAGAAGCCAATCCGTTAGAAGGAGTGTAAGCAACTATCTGAATATCAGTATTTTGTACTTTTTTAATGGCTTCTTTTGGTGTCAAAATATCTGGCTGACCAATATTCAAATGATATACTTTTACGCCATTTGCTTTTGCTACGTCTGCATATTTGACCAATTTTCGTATTGGCGAAGCACTAACCGACTGTCCTCTCTGAGATATTTTTAACATTTACATTTACGTTGAAAAATCAATATTTTCTATTTTTTACAAAATATTGATGTTGTTACAAATTACTTGACAATTTTACAATTTTTCAAAGAAAATGTTACAAATTTCATACCTTTTATTCCACGAAAAAATAAATTTTTTAAAAATTTACGCTTTGTGATGCGTTTTGCAATCCTCATCTCAAAATAGATACGCTATGCGGTTGCCACATTTGTTTCTTGTTTTTTTATTTTTTTATTCTTAGATTTTTGATTTGCAATTGCTGCAAGGAGAAGCGCTCTTTCTTGTATTGATATTGATTCATTAATTACATAAAAATCAATATGGTTAGGTTCTTTTATTAAAATGGCATCGCCCGAAATAGCATTTTCAATAGAATTGGTGAGTTTGTCTATTTCTATGTCAATCATAGATATTGTTTTTTAGTATGTTTATATGTATGTAAACCTTTGCAAAGATATATTTTTTTTCTCATTTTTCAAAATAGCAAACAAAAAATTCTATGAGCGCAGAAACTCGTAGGATTTTGCACTACAACAATCCGTAGCGTTGGCATTAATGCCAACGCTACGGATTGTTGTAGCAAGGGCAATCCTTTACGGTTGCCCATGTTGGAAACTTCATCTCAAAATAGATGCCTCGCCAACTTCTTGTAATTCTTGTGGTCGTAGTCCTTATCTCAAAATAGATACCTCAACGACTAATACTATTCACTATGCATAAGTGGATAGTACCCTTTTGTCGTAGTCCTTATCTCAAAATAGATACCTCAACGACTGCTTTAGCGTACTGCACGAAAGCACAAATTAAGTCGTAGTCCTTATCTCAAAATAGATACCTCAACGACAAGCTAGTAAGGATCCTGACAAGCATTATGCTGAAAAGTCGTAGTCCTTATCTCAAAATAGATACCTCAACGACTGCATATTTTCGTTTAATGGCTTGATCGTCAATGATTTGTATTGATTTTTGGAGCGTTAAAAAAATTATCATTTTGTTAATTTTAGTGAATAAAATCTTAATATTTTGTATGTTTTAGTTGATTTTTGCTATTTTTTAACATTTTTATTGATGCTAAAAAAATGGAGCGTTAAAAATAGGTACTGATAATCAGATAGTTATGAAGTATTTTTATGTAAAATCATTGTGGTATTATGATTTTTTGTAATTAACATTTTTAGATTTTTGTTCCCTTACAAATCCAAATCGTACTAATTTCCGTAACCAATCGTATTTTTCGCTGCGGCGAAGTTCCCAATAAGCGTATTCCGTTGGGATTTTGGCATGAAAAATATTTTTACGCAAGTTATTCAAAAACGCTGTTTTTACTTCATCAAGTTGCGCTTCTTTACAAACTCTTAGGAAATCAATGTAAGTTTCGTTCCAATCTTGCTTACGTTTGATAACAGTGCGCTCCCATTCGAGGAGGTAATTTGCCCAATCGAGCGCATCGTTATAGACCCGCTGTATTTCCTTAAACACTTCTTCGTAAGGCACTTGATAGCCTTCGCTTGATTTTGTGATGTTGTTGATTCGGCTATTCGGTAGTTCGAGATGTCGTTTTAGAACTTGTGCAATTGCCTTTTTGATTACTTCTTTGCTTTCCACTAAAAGATAATCGTCCAATTGATGAAAGCGGATGCTAAATTCTACTTTACCATAAGTGCTATGCGAAATTTCATATTTCACGATTGTTTTTCGCATACTTTGCGCTTGCCACTCTGCGCCTTTTGAAAGTTCTTTCAAAAATGCTTTATACGTATCGTTGCTTTCAGTCAAATAATGGTCAGCCATTTTTGCCAAAATCAAATCTTGTGTGTTGCAGTTTTCCGCTTCGCCTTTTATTTTTCTACGGATTGCATTTGTACTAACGTGTTCATTTTCAAGATGTTGCAAATAATTTGTTGCATCATAATGGTTTTGAATTAGCTTTTCAGCCAAAGGTTGATGCCCTTCTTTAAATCTACGCCCAAGGCTGAACTCAGAATAAGTATTGTTATTTTCATCGTTCTCAATTTTTATTATTTTTTTCTCATAATCTTTATTGTAAAAATAGCGAATGACCAACATCGGGTGTATCGCAAAGGGAATTGTTGCGCTGAGTTTTGGCTTATTTTCGTCGAAATTGATGCCTATATTCGTCAAGATTTGTTTGGCTTGTTTGGTAAAACTGCAATCTGTTTTTTCCAAGTTTCAAACAAATCCAGTGTATTTTCAGCTACGTTCTGGAATAACATTTCAAAACTCTTAGCCCCATGAAGCATATCTAAAATGGCATCAGGAATATGCTGCCTTATTCCTTCCATCAAAAATTCAAAATTTCGAGCCTGCCAAGTTCCCTTTTCTTTTCTATCCAAACAGTAATGATAAACACTCATGTTTTTGTATTCATTCTTGCGTAAAAACTTGAATTTGCTGTTGTTAGGATAATTCCAATCGTAATACGTGTAGCAATCCATGATAAAACGGTTTTTGTCTGCACGTCGCCAACGTTTACTTTCCCCTTCGCCTTTGATGATGCTATTCAAGGTTTTTATTTTGCTATCCAACAATTTTATAGCATCGTTTTTTGCTTTATTTATGTCCGTTTTTGGCATCATTTCCCTAACGATTTGGAATGATTCGGGCAACTCATTTTTACTTAAAATCTGTAATGATACATTGTGGTTTTTACTTGTAATTGTTTGAATATCAGCGATAATTGGCTTGAAAAAGTCATTAATTGACTTGTTTTTATCAAAATGTGTCATCATCAAGGCTTTTATAGCCTTGTGACCTACTGAAAATTTATGCGATGCTTCTTTGCTACTACGCTCATTTTCGCCATTTTCATCAGCAAAAAAACCAATCATTGCGTGATTTTCGTGGTCTATCGCCAAACGCCAGCCTTCTGGAATTTGTCGCACAAATTTTACCCTGCGTTTATTGACCATAAAGGTTTTAGGCACTTTTTTACCAAATTCTTCTACAAGACGTGTTTCTTCTTCTATCTCAAATTTTTCGACCAACCAATACCACGTAGTTACTTGAAAATCAATGAGATAGCGAATTGAATAAAATAAAAAATTGTCTTGTTTTCTAATTTTTTCGTCTTGTTCGTAGTAAAAGTCATAATAATCTACTTCAATAGGCATTTCCAAAACGGTATTTTCAAAACCATCTTTCCACGTTTTGCCTTCTCGCCATTTTCCCATGCCGTACATCAAATCTTCGTTTCGGATTTTGAAACGATAATACACATCGTAAAATTCATTGTCTTTTTCAAATTTATACAATTCTAAAATACTGTCTTTGAAGTCATTATCGTAACAAAAGCGATAAAATTCTTTGCGTTCATCTAAGAAATTGCTCAAAATAGAGCGACAACTTTCGCCTTTGTCACTGCGACGCAACGCATCTAAAATTAAGCGATGCAAGGTGTTTTTTGACAAATGAATAGGCATCGTTGAAGTATCAGCCAAACATTTTTCGTAATGATTTAGCTTATCTTGCGGCATTTTCAAAGGCAAAATATTAGGCACAACGCTGACTTGTTCCTCTCGGTCACTCTGTGTCATTTGCGTTTTTTCTTTTTGAAGCCGCTGATTTTCTTTTTCTTCTTTATGACTGTATTTTTTATTTAAAACACTGATTATTAACTGATTAGATTCATATTCTACTTCATCTTCATCATCGTTTTTTCTTGTTTTTATCAAAGGACTAATGGTAAAAAGACTTTGAAAAAGGTCATATTTTTTACAAAAATCAATATAATCTTGCGCTGTTTCAAGCGGACTTCCGTTGAGGTAAAGTGCTTGCAATGTTGTGTCACGGCAGTAGGTCGGCACATCATTGAGGTAAGAAATGAGTTTGTAGGCTTGTTTGCCATTCAGTGCTTGTTTTTTCTCGTCGGCACTCATTTGTTGCAACATATTTTCAGTCTGTCCATAATGTTGTCGAGTTGCTCCATCACGATGCGTATAAAAACGAAAAACCTTGTGCAAAAACTTATCTTGCTTTGTGTCTTGTCGTTTGTAGTTGTCGCATTGCTGCAAAAAACGGGATATTTCGCCGCTTGTCAAGAAAAAACTTAGGAAAAAAATACGACCATCTTTTTTGAAAAAAGTCTTGCCTTCATGCTGCGAAAAAAACATTTTTTCGCCATATACAATAATCTTCTTTTCTGTTTTTTTACAAGTTTCCTCTGTAATTGTATATTCTTTTTCATGTTTTTCTACTTCTTTTGGATTTTCTTTAAAAAAAGAAAGGTAAGCATCACGATGCAATGCTTCAATTGTTTTCTTTAATTCATTATCAATCGTAATTGCTGCATTGTCGTGCCAAATATGAGAGTGGAAATTACGAACATTCGACAATGTTCGTAACATTTTGATAATGAGCTTTTTATCTTTTTCTTCAATAAGATAACCGTCCGAATTTTTATTTTGATTATAGCCTTTCCAAAGGTAATCTCTAAGTTTTGGAAATATTTTACCTGTTGTGTCTATTGGGTTTTTAAGCCAAGTTTCATAAAAAGTCTGAATTTTTCCCTCATCGTGTTTTTCGCTAATATTACCCAACAATTGATAGACAATACCTGCGACTCTTGCATGAGCCAGATTGTAAAACAAGGCAAAAGCAGGCGTTTTACCACCTGTAAAAAGTTCAAATTTTGAAATGGGCTTGTTTGTTCTGTTTTGATTTGTGTTTTGGACATTCTGACGATTGCCTCTGTTGTTTTGGTTGTTATACATTCTTATTTTTTTAGAGATTAAAAAATTTGCTACGCTTTTTTAGCATTGAAAGGTTCAGAGAAAAATGCTGAAAAATTTTGATAAACCGCTGTCATCATTAA
>JAYWHK010000232.1:0-21733 GCA_043777755.1 Saprospiraceae bacterium | reverse complement strand
CGTTTTATCATAGAAATGCAGGTAGCAAACAAAAAGGGCTTTAAGCAAAGAGCGCAATTTTATACCGCAAAAGATTATTCTATGCAAATAGAAATAGGCGACGACTACCCAAAACTCAAACCAACTTATCTGATTGGGATACTTAATTTTGGAATTGGATTTGGAAAAAATTACCTCGCCAAACACTATAATATTGAAGAAGAAACAGGCATCAACGTGCTAGATGATATACAATACCGCTTCATTCAATTGACCAAATTTAAGAAAAAGAAAGATGAACTGGTAGATATGATTGATAAATGGACTTATTTCATCAAACACGCGGGGAAATTAGAAGTAATCCCAAGCGATGTAGAAGACGAAGGATTAATCACAGCCTACCGCGAAGCTGAAAAATACTCTTGGAAAAAAGAAGAATTATTGGCTTACGATTTGGCATTCGTGAGAGAACAAGACGAGAAAGGTAGCATTGAATTTGCAAGAGAAGAAGGTAGAGAAGAAGGTAGAGAAGAAGGCAGGCAAGAAACTATTCTTGAAAAAGACCGAACCTTTGCAAGTAGCCTCATCATTTCAACTGACTTTGACGATGCTAAGATTGCCAACTTAGTTGGTGTGAACGAAGATTTTGTTAAGAATTTACGTAATGAATTGGGGAAATAGTTGATTGTCAGCATATTAGCTCAATCAATTAGCATATTCTCTATTTGTTGGAAATGCGTAATTAACTCGTCTTTAAGACGATAGAATATTTCATGTCCTATTTTAACCGTCAGAAATGTAGAAAACATTGATTTACAGGATTTTTTGAGTGGTATTTATTTTTTGAATATTCGTAAATTTAGCAATACTTTTTCATTTTCTTGGACTAATAGCTACGAAATTACGTAAAAACTTAGGTACGCTCCATATTAAAACGAAGTTTTAATAAAATTCGTTTAATTAGATTTAATTTTCACACCACGATTAGTGAAAATTCGTTTGATTAGATAAAATTCGTGATTAGATAAAATACGCTAAGTTTTTACGAAATTACAAAGATAGAAAAGCACAAAAAGTACAGTTGAAAAAAAATCTTTCCAATTTATTTTTACTTCCATAAAAAACTTGTAACTTGCAGCGAAAATTCGCTAAAAGTTTTTTTATCCAAATTAAAAATAAATAAAATGCAAGAAGCATATATCGTAGCCGCTTACCGTAGCGCAGTTGGAAAAGCCTCAAAAGGTGGGTTCCGTTTTTATCGTTCTGATGATTTGGCAGTAGATGTCATCAAACACATGATGGCAAAAATGCCTATGGTTGATGCCAAACTAGTTGATGATTTGATTGTTGGCTGTGCCAATCCAGAAGGCGAACAAGGTTTGCAGATGGGCCGTCAGATTTCGCTTCGTGCCTTAGGGAAAGACGTGCCAGGCTTTGTATTGAACCGCTATTGTGCTTCTGGTCTGGAAGCAATTTCAATTGCAGTAGCAAAAATCCGTGCAGGAATGGGCGATGTTTATATTGCTGGTGGTGCGGAAAGCATGAGCTTGATTCCGATGACAGGCTACAAACTTTCTCCAAGCTACAATGTGGCATTAAACACACCTGACTATGTTGTAGGAATGGGTTTGACGGCTGAGGCTGTTGCCAAAAAGTGGGAAATCAGCCGTGAAGCGCAAGATCAATTCTCTTATATGTCGCACGTGAAAGCAGCTGCGGCAATTGATGCTGGTAAATTCAACGACGAAATTGTACCTGTCAATGTTGAGGAGATTTATGTAGAAAATAATAAAAGAAAAACCCGTAGCTGGACAGTTTCGATGGACGAAGGTGTTCGTCGTGAAACAACCGCAGAAGGTTTGGGTAAATTACGTCCAGCTTTTGCAGTCAATGGTTGTGTAACAGCAGGGAATTCTTCTCAAACTTCTGACGGAGCAGCTTTTGTGATGGTTATGAGCGAGAGTATGGTCAAAAGCCTTGGTATTACACCGATTGCTCGTATGGCATCTTGTTCTGTGGCAGGTGTTGAGCCAATTCACATGGGCATTGGTCCTTGTGCAGCGATTCCGAAAGCATTGGCACAAGCAAACTTGAAACTTGCAGATATTGATTTATTTGAATTGAATGAAGCCTTCGCAACACAAGCTTTGGCTGTGATGAAAGAAGCGGGCATTGATCCTTCAAAAGTAAATGTAAATGGTGGCGCAATTGCTCTTGGACATCCGTTGGGTTGTACTGGTGCAAAATTAAGCACACAATTATTCAATGAAATGCGTCGTCAAAATAAAAAATACGGAGTCGTTACAGCGTGTGTTGGTGGCGGACAAGGTATTGCAGGCGTATATGAATTTTTGAACTAATTTTTTCTTTGTGTATAAAAAAATAGGTGAAATAAAACAGTCGTTTTATTTCACCTATTTTTTTACTAAGCAGTTTTATGATTATTTCCATACGGCTAAGCAGGCGTATAGAAATAACCACGTTTATTTTAGCCCAACTACTTAATTTATAAATCTAATAACTCTGTTTCTAAAATATACCTAAACTTACGAAGAATCGCTATAATTTCAAGAAGGCTAATCATCTCAATACTATCGTAAGAGCGAGAAACACAGTACTCCCTACCCTGAAGAACCACAAATTTCCAATTTTGACCCATGATCTCAGCACCATAAATAGGTTTACCATTGTTATTTTTTTCTTGTGCCAATAACATTGCGGACAATAACTGAGCCATTGGGTCACCTGTTGGATTACCTTGTGGCTTATATTCATGAAAGTGAAAATAAGGGTTTTGATGAAAATCTAAAACACCTTTAGCTACCATAAAATCCGTTTTTACGCTTAATTTTATACCATCAATTTCACCTGAAAGTGGTTTTTCGTAATAAGTCATAAAATGATTATTATCATCTAAATGTCCTAATGGCAATATTTGGCTAATAAATTTCATTTTCAACTCCTCTTCGTTCCAACTTGTTATACTTTTTTTTGCCCTTTGTATTGCAGCATCGAAGTTGTACTGTTCACCGATGTTGAGTTCAGGTGTACCTACACTTAACCATTCCGCCATTTTTACGGTTTGTCGCTCAGAAATTCTTGTAAGTTTGAATAGAGCAACCAATTCTCCTTCCGTATATTGTTTCTTTTTTGCCATTATAGATTTTTAAAAGTACAAAAATAACACTTTTATTATTATTTTAGTACAATTTTCTTTCTTAACAAAAAATAAACTACTCAACAATTATTTTTTTAATAAAAAAATTAATTTTTTTATAATATGTTTGGTTGGAAAAAACATAACTTCGCTTTTTATTTACTAAAATCAAACACAAAATGGACGCATATATAAAAGGAACTGGAAGTTTTTTGCCAGAAAAAATTATAAAAAACAACGCATTTTTAAACCATAACTTTTATGATGGCTTAGGAAAAAAAAGTGAGAAACCCGTAGCCGAAGTAGTGGCAAAACTCGAAGCCATTACAGGAATACGTGAACGTCGTTACATTCCAGACAACGAAAATTCCATTCCTTTGATGACGAAGGCTTCGAGGAATGCAATCCTTGATGCAAAATTACAATCCAATGATATTCAAGGAGTTATCGTAGCGCACAATGCTGGAAATATGCTCCTTGCGGGCAACGGAGTTCAGTCCGTTCCGAACTTGGCGGCTTTGTTAAAAAATGCTTTGAAAATAGAAAATCACGACTGCTTTGCTTATGATATTTTGTTTGGTTGCCCAGGTTGGGTTCAAGGCGTGATTCAAGCCAAACAAGCATTGGCAGACGATAGTGAAATAGATAATATTTTGGTCGTTGGTATCGAAGTCGCTTCTCGTATGCTTGATCCGCATGACTTGGATTCAATGATTTTTGCTGATGGCTGTGGTGCTTGTATTGTTTCAAGAAATAAGTCTAAAAAAACGGGTATTTTGTCTTATGCGACTTTTTCCCATGCACAAGATGATGTCGTTTGTATTACGCAAGGGGAATCATACAATCCTGATTATCAACAAAATAACTTGGTGAAAATGAATGGTCGTGATGTGTACAAATATGCTACAACTTGGGTGCCGCAGGTTGTCAAAAAAGCATTGGACAAGGTTGGTAAAAATATAGACGATGTGGATATGTTTCTTTTTCATCAAGCAAATGGCAAAATGTTGAGTGCAATTGCAAACAATATTGCGGCTTTGTACGACCATAAAGACTATGATTTTGAAGGCAAAATACCTACAACGATTGAGTTTTTGGGCAATACTTCTGTGGCAACCGTTCCGACTATGTTGGACTTGATTCGTCAAAAAAAGTTAGGTGAATTTCGCATCAAAAAGGGGCATTTGGTTGTTATGACTTCTGTCGGAGCTGGTATGCACTGCAATGCGTTGGTATATCAATTTTAAATTGAAAAAAATGTATAATAGATATTGCCGCATGGACTATAAATTGCTTAATTTTGTTATCTTTGCATTAAGGTAGCTGGGCTAAAATAACTGCTATTTTACAATGACAAAAAATGTCGATTATTTCTATGCCTCTTATGCGTTTTGAAAAATTTTTTATAAAAAAGTTCTTTTTATACTTAAAAATTTTGGTGTTTTTGAGCGTAAATTGTAACAATTTACTTGCACAATCCTTGTTTTTTGATCAACTTAGCATCAAAGAAGGGTTGCCGCACAACACCGTTTATGCACTTACGCAAGACCAAGAAGGTTTCATGTGGTTTGGTACGCATAGCGGTTTATTGCGTTATGATGGGTACAATACAAAGCATTTTCAACACGTAAAAGATAAGAATCAAGAGCCTATAAATATCCAAACTGTTCATTCTTTGTTGCTGGATAGCAAAGCTAAATTGTGGATTGGAACAGAAGACAATGGACTGATTTTGTACGATACAAAAAAAGGAAATTGGTCGAAAATAGTTGATAATCAAGCGATTACCTCTACCATAAATGCTATTTTTGAAGACAAAAAAGGAAACTTTTGGGTAGCTACCATGAACAATGGTTGCTTTGTTTTCAACGCAGACTTTCGTTTAACACAACATTTTACTACACAAAATAGTACTTTACAAAGCAATAGTATTTTTTCATTTACGGAGGACGATAATGCTCGAATTTGGATAGCTGGAGCTGGAGCTGGTATAAATTTTTACGATACCAATCAAGGGAAAATAGAAGCTATTCACAACACAATTTCGCCCAATGAAGATTTGGCTTCTTTTAGAAAATGTTTGTTTTGGGATAAAAAAGGAAAGCTGTGGATTGGAACAGAAAGCGATGGTTTATACATCTATAACATTGATAGTAAAACATTTATACATTATAAAAAAAGTGATAAATTTAATTTTCCATCAAACAATATTTCAGATATAAAAGCAATGTCTGATGGTAAAATCTGGCTTAGTTCAGACGGTAACGGCTTGTTAATTTGCTCGCCAGACAACATGACCTTCCAGCAAGAATCCCACCTCGATGATGCTCATAAAGGTCTGAATACCAATAATTTATTAAAAATATTTTTGGATAAAGACGATAGCAAATGGATTGCTACTTTCAACGGAGGCATTAATATTTCTAAAAAACACAAAACGTATTTTCCTACTTTTAAAGAATGGAGCAATCAAAATATTAGCCTTTCAGCACGAAGTATTTTGGGTATTTGCGCTACTCGAAACGATAAAATTTGGTTTGCCACCGACGGTGGTGGTTTGAATATTTTTGATGAAAAAACAAAAAAACATAGCGTTTTAAAACATCAAATCGGGCAAAAAAACTTTCCTTCGGGCAATGTCGCAAAATCTATTTTTGAAGACAGCAAAGGCAATATTTGGGTAGGTTATTTTAACAATGGTTTAGATTGTTACAATCCTACAACAGGTCAAAATCAACACTTTCTACAAGGTGAAAACAACCCTAATATGTTGAGTGACAACAATATTTGGAGTATTGCAGAAGATAAAAAAGGCAATATTTGGCTTGGAACTTTGGGCGGCGGACTGAACAAATTCGATGCGCAATCAAAAAATTTCACCCGTTTTGTACATGATAAAAACAATGAGAATAGTGTTTCTGATAATGGTATTTTTGTTGTTTTTGCAGATGAAAATGATAATATTTGGATTGGTACAAAAAACAGTGGTTTGGATTTTTATGACCAAAATTCGGGAAAATTCACGCATTTTTTAAAAAATAAAAACCCTGAGAGCATAAGTGCAAACAATATTCGCAGCATTTACAAAGACAAAAAAGGAAGACTTTGGATTGGAACAGAAAGTGAAGGGCTAAATCTTTGGTTGGGCGATGGAAAATTCAAAAAATATGGCGTGAATGAAGGGCTTTGGAACAATGCTGTACAAAGCATTACTGAAGATGAAAAGGGTATTTTATGGCTCAGTAGTTTTCAAGGCATTACTCGTTTTGATGCAGACAATGGAGCATTTTTTAATTATGATTTTCATATTTCGGAACTGAACAATCAGTTCAATCACTTAGCGGCGGCTAAATTGAAAGATGGAACACTTTGCTTTGGCGGTATTTACGGTGTAAATTTTATGTTGTCCAATCAAAACAATCAAAATACAATACAGTCAAAAGTGTATTTCACTGATTTTCAAGTGTTTAACCAATCTATTGAGCCAAATGATGAAACGAATATTTTGAGTCAAGCCATTTCACAAACACAAGAAATCCATCTTTCTTATACTCAAAATCTGTTCACTTTTAGCTTTTCCGACTTAGAATATACAAGTCCTTACGATACTCGTTATGCCTTTCAATTGCTTGGTTTTGATGAAAACTGGCGATTTACGAACAAAAAAGAACAAAGTGTGAGCTATAATCTCGACCCTGGAAATTATTTTTTCAAAGTCTATTCAACGAACAATGACGGCACATGGAGCGATAAAATCACCACGATAAAAATAGTGGTTCATCCGCCTTTTTGGAAAACTTGGTGGTTTCGTACATTGCTTTTACTGGCGTTTAGCGTTTTGGTTCGCTGGTTGATGAAACTCTACAATCAACGTCGAGAAGAACAATGGAAAGCCGAAATTGTAGAGCAAGAAAAAGAAATTCTTAGGCTTCAAAATGAAAAATTAGCCAACGAAATTGAAGGTAAAACCAATGAACTGATGTCAAAAGCCTTGCAAATGGGGCATAAAAATGAGGTCATGCAAAAGCTCAAAGATGGGTTTAAAGACCTCCGACAAGAGCAAACTGATACAAACTTAAAGAAGTTGCGAAATTTAGAAAATTTGGTTAGTTCTGAAATGCAAGACGAAAATAACTGGGAGCAATTCCGCTTGTATTTTGACCAAGTGAACCACAGTTATACTGAAAATCTATTGAAACAATTTCCGAATCTTACCACAAATGATGTTCGGACTTGTATTTTGATAAAATTGAACCTTTCTATCAAAGAAATGGCGGCTTTGCTCAATATTTCTACTCAGGGCGTTGAAAAAAGTAAATACCGTTTGAAAAAACGCTTGAATCTAAATGTAGAAGATGATTTAACGGAGTTTTTGAGAAAATTTTAAACGGAAAATCTTTTAAAAAATGTACTTAAAGTTTCAAAAGATGCAGCCTTTCCTTCTGCTAAATATCGTATAAAACGTTGAAAATCAGTATTTTGTTCAATGTTTGGATTTTTAGTGAACCTTGAAAACGCCTTCAAGTCACTTGGAATCTGAAAAAGTTTAAAATCAATCAATAGTTCTTTTGCTGCTGACAATAAAAATTTTTCAGCCGCAGGTTGAATCATTATTAAGTATTGATTTCTACTCGGAAGCATTTTAATCACTACATTATTTTCATCTAAAACGTCTTGAAAATCAGCAAAGTAGCTATGTTTAACCCTATCATTGTCAATCCAGCCAATCAAAATTTCATCGTCTTTGACAAGAGCATTTTTCATTGCATTGCCAACGTTGCCAATACCTGATTGATGATCAACCAAATCCATATCACCCGTAAAAAATCTCGCCAACGCAGTATCTACATAACACTCAGAAATAACCCTAATTTGCATTATTTTGAAGTAAATTTTGAAAGGTTAAAAAATAAATCAGTGCTGTAATCGACGACCTCTTGCAATTCTTTTTCGTTGAGAATTTTCACTTTTGTTTCATAATTTTCATAGTAAGCGATACAAATGTTCAGTTCATCAAAGTCTGCTTTTTCTACCAGTTTTCCTAATAAATATGGACTGTGTGTTGCTATAAAATACTGATTATCAATGTCTTCTAAAATTCTCTCTGCCAGCATAGTTGTATATGGAGGAAATGAATGAACCTCTGGCTCTTCCAAAATTAAAACAGAATTCTTATTACTCTCAATGACTGCCAAATAAAAAACCAAACGTTGAAAAGTATCAGCGGTTGAAGAAAAAGGATAATTATAAATAAAATTATCAGCATCTTTTTTTTGCAATTCTATTGTATTTTCTGTTTTTGAAAAAACAACATCTAAACCTCGCTGTGCGAAAATACCTGTAATCTCCTTTTTTAAATTGGAATTGTAGCTTACAAAATGAAAAAGGTTGCTTCCATTGGGCGGCATTAAGAATTTTTGAAACTTTGATTCTGAAAAACTTATTTTTGAAAAGTCATATTTATAAATGGTCGGACTTTTAGATGATAAAGCGTATCCAACACCTATATCTTTTCCACTTGAATTTAAAGCCTTATAAAAAAACGGTAACGATAAGTTTTGCTTTGCAAGCAAATCTTCGGAAAGATGAAAAGCATCACCTCTGCTATTGTATGGAGTAGTCATAAATTCATCAACTGTTGTACGAAGTCCGATTAAAAAATCAGTATGATCAAGATTATTGAGCTGATGTTTCAATATAGCACTCAGTTGATGCCCATTTTGTTCCACGTTGACTTCTACGACTAATTGCAAATCATCGTCATAAAATAAATTACTAAATTGCTCATAACGCACAAATTCTGACAAGAATTTATCTTCTCTTGTACTAAAATCTGCACTAAACAAGCCTAAAGCTTCCAAAATATTAGATTTTCCAACATTTGGCTCTCCAATAAATACATTCAGCCGCTTACAATTCATCTGTAAGTGCTTGATGGATTTAAAATTCTTGATTTCAAGTGTTGTAACTTTATTTTGCATAATTATATTTTTTGCAAAAATAGGTTTTTTTATAAATTTTTTTTATTTTTTATACTTTTATAAAAAATAAAAAAACATTCCAAATACCTCATTATCAACATTTTAATTTTATTAAAAAAAATAAATTCAATCTTTTTGAAAATAATTGCAACCACGAAGCAACCTTTTTTCAGTATTCCTTGTATTTATATACAGAAGCATAAAACAGATAGTAATTATCATTTTTATAATTAAATAATAGTTTTATTACAATATTAAAAATAAAAAAGCGTTTTAGGTAATATATTTTATGAATTTAATAAAATATTTTAAAATACATACAACCTTTTTAATTGTTTCAGTTTCTTTATGTTAAACAATTAAACTTTCTGACTTTTTTAAAGTCTAAAAAAAATACAACTTTTCAGTTACAAAAATTTTTCAAAATCGTTTCCAATTGCCCTTGGAAATACAGTTATTTTATGGTCAGAATCTACATTTTTTAAACCATTTAGTTAATTTATTAAAATTTATTTAATTACTTATGTTTACCCAATACTTGCAATACTACGTTTGCAAGTCCCTCCTCAGGAGGGATTTAGGGAGGCTTTTAAGTTGAAAAAATCCATTTATTATGAAGAAGATGATGTTTTTCATGTCAGCTCTTGTAGCTTTGACAACCTTATTCTCATGCGCTAAAGAAGATGCATTAGACACATTAACAAGCACTGAAATAAGTGCTATTGACCAATTGAGCGAAAATGCTGACGCAGACTTGGTTATTACTTACCTCGAAACGGTAGATTATTTCGTAACAAACCCAATTGGAGATGATGATTCTCGTGGTGGTGGTAAAAAAGGCGATGGTTTTGACAAAAAAGGTAAGAAAAAGAAACAAATTGCCCTTGACTCTCTCACTCAAACTATTAAAACTTACATCGCTACCAATTACGTTGGAGCTACGCTCAACAAAGCATTTGCGGACGCAAGTGGAAATATTGTTGTTTTTGTTACAAAGGCTGATGGAACAGATGTTGCCCTACTTTTTGATGTCGCAGGTCTTTTTGTAAAAGAAATAAGTGGCAAAACACATGGTAATCACGGTAATCACGGCGGAGTCAAAGACAGTTCAAAAATTGTCGCTATCAGTGATTTACCAGCAGCGATAACTACTTATTTATCAACGAATTATGCTGGTGCAACTATTTTGAATGCACATACTGAAGCAAACGGTTATTACGATGTTACAGTAAAAAAAGCAGATGGTACAACTGTAAAATTGTATTTTGATGCGAAAGGTGTTTTTGTAAAAATCGGTGTTAAAGGTGGCGTTATCGTAGATATTAGCACTTTGGCTACTGCAATTACAGATTATATCAGCACAAATTATGCTGGTGCAACGATTACAAAAGCAGCTCTTCGCCCCGACGGGAGCTATGAAGTGAGCATCACAACTACAGCAGGAAAAAAAGTAAAATTACTCTTTGACAAAGATGGAAAGTTTGTGAAAGTGAAGTAATGTATATTGTTTTTTAGTTATTTAATGTTTGTTATTGTTTGCAATGGTTCTAACTAATTGAAAACTAAAACAATACAATGATTATAAACAATGTATTAAATATTAAAAATGGCTTTGTCAATTCTATTGACAAAGCCATTTTTTAAATATCCCATAATCAAACTCTTGTATCCTTTGTTTCATCATTTTCTAACGTTCCCAAATCGTATTTCTTTTTTGCAAAATATACTGTTTGATGTTAAGCCAAAAAGCAACGATGAGGTACAATAAAGCTGGTGAGCCTAAGGTAAGGAAGCTCACATAAATGAAATACATGCGCACTCGGGAAGCGGCTATACCCATTTTTTCTCCAAGGTACTGGCAAACTCCAAAAGCGTTTTTTTCGATATTATCTCTAAATAAGTTTATCATCTGTAATTTTAATTTGTATGTTAAAATGTATTTATTCTTTTAAAGATAAAGTAACGTTGCAAATTTTATTTTGTTCAAATACATTCTAAAAAAATAATCAAAATTTATAGAATCATACTTTTTTTGTTCTCTGATGAAACATTGTCAGCAAAGTGACCAACGTAGGTTTTAAATTTTTTCTATCAACAATTAAATCCAAAAAGCCTTTTTCAA
This sequence comes from Saprospiraceae bacterium, assembly GCA_043777755.1. Taxonomy (GTDB): domain Bacteria; phylum Bacteroidota; class Bacteroidia; order Chitinophagales; family Saprospiraceae; genus CANHEE01. The sequence goes on along the minus strand of JAYWHK010000232.1, from coordinate 10,494 downwards.
ATAAAAATTCTGATGTTTGGAATCCTTCAGGAAGGTCTTTTTTGATGGTTTCTTTGATAACACGAGGTCCTGCGAAACCAATCAATGCACCTGGTTCTGCCATATTTACATCACCCAACATCGCATAAGATGCTGTAACGCCGCCTGTTGTCGGGTCGGTACAAAGCGAAAAATAAGGCAATTGTGCTTTTGCCAAAAGGGTTAATTTCGCAGAAGTTTTTGCCATTTGCATCAATGAGAATGCCGCTTCCATCATACGTGCGCCACCTGACTTAGACACAATCATAAAACCTGCTTTGTGTTCAATGGCAAAATCAATGCCACGAGAGATTTTTTCACCAACCACAGAACCCATCGAACCACCGATGAATTTGAAATCCATACAAGCAATCACCAATGGTCTGCCACCTACGTTGCCTGCGGCAACAGAAATGGCATCTTTGAGTTTGGTCGTTTTGTAAGCATCTTGCAGGCGTTCAGGATATGGCTTCAAATCCACAAATCCTAAAATATCCTTAGAAACAATTTCTGAGAACAATTCTTCAAACTCGTCATTATCAAAAATAATATGAAAATAGTCATCTGAACCAATTCTGATGTGATAATCACAATTGGGACATTTGTAGAAGTTTATTTTTACTTCTTTTGTCGTACTGGTATGTTTACATTTTTTACAGCTGTACCAAATCCCGTCGGGTGTTTCCAACTTAAATTTTGTAGCCGTTTGAATACCTTCTTTTAATCGTTTGAACCAACTCATATTTTATCGAAAAATTTGTCAAAGGTAATACAAAATTGAATAATTGTTCTAATATAAAAGGTGCTAAATTAAAAAATTCTTTATTTGCTTTTCATAAAGCATTATTTTTCGATGTTTTATAACTTCTTTATTTTAGCTTGTTTTCAATTTCATAGCATCTTCTTTTTTGATTTTGACGGGCTGACGCTTTACAATGTTCACTTTAGCGTCGTCACCAAAAAGCTCGATTGATTTTTTATTGTATGCCAAAGCCGCTTCTTCGGGCGTGTCAAACATACCGATGTGAATGTGTTTTCTATCCACTGCAATGATTGCCCTGAACTTATTGCCGTCTTTACTTACGCCATTGAATCCAGTAGCACTTCGAGATTTGCGCTGACGGCTCATAATTGCCTTGCTGCGGAACATAAGATTTTCAACACGGCAGTCGAGCTTGTCATTATTGATAGCACCTACGAGGTTGGCTTCGTCTGTTTTCTTATGGGCAAGCCATTTGTCTGCAATGTATTTGTGGAGATAGATGGTTTCGACTTTATAACCACCCATGGCTTTGGGCCAAGATTTTTGGAATACTGCACAGCCCGTGGAGTGTTTCCTGATGTTGTTGATAAAATCCAATCCTTTGAAATAGGGGTCGTTAATGAAGTAATCGTACACGAAATCGTCCACTTTTACGTGTTCGTCAATGTTTTTTAGTTTGATTTTGTATAACACTTGTTTGTTGTCCTTTTTTTTATAAAAATTTTAAAAAAAAGCCTTTTAGGTGGTGTGGAAGCGCAATTTGAAAAGAATTATGAAGCAAAACTACAAAATAAGTTTGTATATACAAAAATATTTTCGACAAAACTTTGAAAATAAAAAAGGTGCAACATTTTTGAATGCCACACCTTTGTTTTTCATCGCTATTTTAATTTACTTTAATTTACTTTTCTAATTTGAAACCAATTGGCAAAGTAAAATAACAAGCTACTGTTTTTCCATCTTTCGAACCAGGCTTCCAAAGTGATTTTGGCGAAAAACCTTTCAAATCATTTAAATCAGCGTAAAAACCTTTGTTCATCGTCAGAATAATCCTTTTAGCTTCTTCGTCTAAAAGAGAAAAACCACTTGATTTTCTAACTTTTATAGATTCTACGAAACCCGTTTTACTAACGACAAACTGAACTACTGAGCGTCCTTCTTGTTTTTTTTCTCTTGCTTCTTTCGGATATTTTACCTCACTGCCAAGGTATTTTATTAGTTCGGCTTGTCCGCCTACAAACTCTGCTGGGATTTCGAGTTTTTGATAAACAGTATCCGTTCTTTTGTTAAAATTAATACTTTCTTTGAGTGTTGCGGGGTCAAATCGAGCAATTGTGTCTATACTTTCAACAATGTTGAAATCTGTATATTTGATTGTTTTTAGCCCATTTTCATCTGTAAAAACCTCTTGTGCTTTCAGACTTTCTTGGTGCAAAAGCACTGATAACATAAAAATAAGTGGTGCGCAAACAATGTATTTTATGTAAGCGGCACGTGGAGAAGACGATTTTAGCATCATAGCAAAACGTTGTTTAATTTGTGAAGAAATAAATGAATTTGCGATTGTCGGTTGCATTCCGGATTGCAACTGACGGATTAGCATGGTGCCATATTCTTGTTTCGAGTATGCTTGTGTTGCAGCAGCATCTGCCAAATATTCATGCACCGCTCGAAGTGATTTTTTGTAACAATAAACCAAAGGACTACACCAAAAAACAATAGAAAGCAACTCTACAAACAATACATCGATAGAATGTCGCTGTCGTATATGCGCTACTTCGTGGCGTAATATGAGCGCATCATTTTCGACTTCTTCCGACCAATAAATAGTGTTCCAAAATGAAAATGGCAAGTGAATTTCTTTTGTTTTGGCTAAAAAATAACCTTTTTGTTGTGTTATTTGGCTGTTTCCTTTTATAGTATAAATTTTTATCAAACCAATTAAAAATCGAATTGCAAAAAACAAAACGCCTATACCATAAACAGCATAGATAATGTGCTGATATGACAATGAAAATTGTTTGGCTGTATTTTCAAATTGTTCAGAACCGATTGTTAGTTCCTGTAAATAGATTGTTATGTATTCATTGTTACTTGTACTTTTTAAAAATAGTAATTTTGAAAAATCCAAAGGTAGCAACAAACCCAAAAGTAATGTAAGCAACAAATACAAGCGATTCGCTACAAAAAACGTTTCTTGGCGATACATCAGCCAATATATGGCGTAAAAGACCGCCCAGCATAAAGTGACTTGTATGAAGTAAAACATAATAAAAAAATTGTTAATTGTTCTCTGTTCGTTTTTTCAACATTTCTTCCAATTCTGCCACATTCACTTTTTCGTCTTTGACCAAAAAAGAAACCAAACTATTGACAGAACCATCAAAATAATCCCGTACCAATTCCATAACAGAACGAGTACTGTATTGCTCTTTTGATACAAGCGGAAAATACTCGTGCGTTTTTCCATACGCTTTGTGGCTGACGAAATCTTTTTTTTCTAAAATTCTGATAAACGACGAAATTGTGCTGTGAGGTGGTCGAGGTTCTGGCATTTGTTCAATGATTTGGCTGACCGTCGCCCGTTCCAATTCCCAAAGGTATTGCATAATTTCCTCTTCTGATGTTGTTAGTTTTTGCATAAAAATCAATTGTTTAAATTTATAACGCAAAGATACAGCTAATATTTTAATTATGCAACTAAATTTATAGTTATTAAACTAATTTTTTAATTTTAAATAATAAAATTTTACATTTTTCCTTACTGTAAAATATTATACTGTAACACATAAGGTTTTATCATTAGAAACGAAAATATAGCAAATCTACAGCACTTTGTCATCTTCAACCGTCAAGGTTGAAGAACCAGATAAGAGGTTCTCTCTAAGTGTACACTTAGAGCAAACACTTATTTCGAGTTCTTTTCGCTATCGCTCTCACGAAGGAGTCCTTTGGACAAAGATGACAAAGTGCTGTAGATTCTCTAAAATCCATTTTTACTAAAAGGGTAAAACCTAATGCAAACGAGTATAAGTGACGGTGTATTAGCTGTAAAGTATCACAAGTATGGTTAATTTATTGATTTTATCTGCGAAAATCTGTGTGCGAAAATGCGTTTAGGTTACAAGTACAAGATTTCGGAAACTAAGATAAATATTTGATTTTCAATTTATTACAAACATCTTGTCCATTTACTTATAATTATGTTTTTTGAGCTAAAAATCAATACAAGTCTAATATTTTTACTTTGTCCAGTATTTGTCCAATATTTTCACACTACATATATAATCTTTCACTTACATTTGTTTCAAAATAATTTTATTGTATTTTATTTTAATTTAAAAATTAAATTTTTTTAAAAATTTATGAAAAAAAATTACTTTTTCGCATTTTTGTGTTGCTTATTGATGAGCAACTTTGCTTCGGCACAAATCACGATTTTAGATTTTGAATCAGCTCCAAAATCAACTACTTTTGAGTATTTTGGAAGTACACTTGAGCCACAATTGACAAGTATTATTGACAATCCTGATAAAACAGGAATCAATACTTCTGCTAAAGTAAGCGACTTTAAAAAACCAGCTGCTTCGCAATCTTGGGCTGGCGCCCAACCCAAACCATTTCCTGCCACAGAGGTTGATGTTACCACGGGTGGCATGATTTGTATGAAAGTTTGGTCTGACCATGTAGGCAATGTTATGCTAAAATTAGAAAAAGGCTCAAATGGAGTAAGCGATTGGGAGCAAATAGTAGCTATTACAGAAATCAACAAATGGGTAGAAGTTTGTTTTGACCCAAGTGTGAACTCTGCTGTTTCTCCTTTTAAACCAGCAACTGGTGCTTCTTACAAGAAACCAGTACTTTTCTTTGATTTCGGAACGGTTCTTACTGCTGAAAAAACATGGTATTTTGATGATTTAGTAGTAAAGCCAGGTTCTGTTGGTCCTAAAAAGATTACTTTCAACGTGGATATGAAAAACCAAACTGGTTTTGGCAAAGTATATGTAAGTGGTGCTTTCAATACTTGGTCAGGTGATGCGAATGAATTGAAAGATCCTGATGGAGATAAAGTGTATTCGGCAGAATTGACAATACCTCAGGGCGTACAGGAGTACAAATTTACAACTGACAACTGGGCTGCGCAGGAGCAATTCAATGGTTTTGAAACGTGTACAGTTACCACTGGTACATTCCACAATCGCTCAGTAACGGTTGCGACAGACAAGGTATTGCCAACAGTATGTTGGAACAGCTGTTACAAATGTGGTGATGCTGTAAATATTGAATTTAAGTTGGGAACGGCGAGTATTGCTCCAAGTCCTGATGGCGTTTATCTTGTTGGTGGCGGAAATTTTGACGCTCCAGGAGGAAAGCACCGTTTGCAAGACCCTGACAAAGATGGCGTTTATACCATCAAAGTAGAGCGTCAAAAAGGTTTTACTTCTTTTTATTCTTTTGCAAATGGCAACTGTCCTGATTATTCTTGTAAAGAAAAAATTACTGGACTTCCTTGTGCTAACCCTTCAAATTTTGACGACAGAAAATTAGCTCCAGTAACTAAAGATACAGTAATTACGACTTGTTACGGTACTTGTTCTACAACGACGAACTGCACAGGCGCACCAAAACCTGCTAAAATCACATTCCGTGTGGATATGTCAAAAAGTACAGAAACTTTTGGAAAAGTATATGTAAGTGGTACTTTCAACAACTGGTCACCTGATGCTAATGAGCTTTTAGACCCAGACAAAAATAAGATTTTTGAAGGTTCAATTGATGCAGTTCCTGCTGGTAAGCACGAGTTCAAGTTCCAATTAGATAATTGGGCGAAGTCAGAGCAATTCAAAACAGGCGATCCTTGTACCGTTACTGACCCTTCTGGTGCTTTTGTTAATCGTAAGATGGAAGTAAGCAAGGACAGTATTTTGACAGCATATTGCTACAGTACTTGTTCAAAATGCCCAGGTGTTGGAACAAATGATATTTTGGTAGATAACTTAATCAAAATCCAACCAACGGTTGCAAGCGAAAATGTAACTGTTATTTTTGATGAAAATGTTGATGCAAAAACAAAGCAAATTAACATTATTTCATTAGATGGTAGAATATTGGCTTCTTACCAAATTGAAGCGAATACTCGCCAGCAATCAATTTCGGTAGGTCAATTGCCAAATGGTTTGTATTTGTTACAAGCAAAAGTTGGTACATTGGTACAAATGGAAAAAATCGTGGTAAGCCACTAATAAAAGTTGAAAGTAAAAATTTAAAATTTTTCTTTTAGCATAAAAAAACCGCTACGTGGCTCAAAGCTGTGTAGCGGTTTTTTCTTTGTTTTCGTAAAAACTAATTCGCTTTTTGGTTCTCAAAAAGCGGTATCTTTGTCGTAATAATTTTTTTTAACCTAAGTTCTACTACTATTAAAGACAATGACATTTCTATTTTATCTCAATTCAATTGGCGTAAGTGTAACAATATCAAATGTTTATGAGGATATTGATAAATTGTGAAAAATAATTAAAAAAAAAATCGTATCTTTGCATTGTAAATATACTTTAAAATGGATACATTAGTTGTAAAGTTTTTCAAGCAAATGAACGCTGTAAATATCGCATTAGACCCTATGATGCGCAAACAATTCAAAGCGGCTTTTCCAGAAGCTGATCCTTTGCAAAAAATCTATGTTGTTATAGATGATAGAAATATTACAGACAGGGTTGAAAAACACTTTTTACCTGCCCTTTTAGGTATAGAAATGGATGTTTTAGCTCAAAAAGTAAAAAAAATTGTTTTTATGGATGGCGATAAAAGCGAAATTTTCTTTTCAAAAAATTTAGAAAATGTCGAAGCGTAAGCATCTCTATCTTGGAAAAGCAGGGCAATTTGCAGTAATGTCTGAGCTTCTTTGTAGAGGTTGGAATGTAGCAGTACCAGAAGTGGATATTGGCGATGATATTTTTGTTGTTCGTGATCAAAATGGCGAATTTATTAGAGTACAAGTCAAAACGGCTACGAGTACGCAACGAGGCGATAATTTTAGTGTTCAATTTAACCTTCCTTTTCATCAACTAAAACGAGAAGTAACACCAGAATTAATCTATGTCTTTTCTGTTCGTCATGAACAGAATGGTTGGGCTGGGCATATTGTTGTTCATAGAGAAATACTTTATGAAATTTACCAACAGTTGGAAGTAGAGTTGAAAAGCGATAATATTACTTTGTATTTTTCATTTAAACTCAATCAAGATATAATGTGCTGGAATTATAATTTTAAGTCATTTTGGAATAATTTTATAAATTTTCCTATGATTGCACACTGATTCTCTAAGTTGTTTTTCCTTTTAGTTATAAAAGTCGTGGTAAAATCTACTACGACTTCTTACTTTTTACACCTTTTTTTACAAAAATACACCCTGTCTTGTATTTGTCACACCTTTTTACATACATATTATTATTTTTTACCTACATTTGTTTCCCAAAATTACAAATCAGATTTTTTATACATTTTAAAACTAAAATTTGAAAAAATACATGAAACAAAAGTACTTATTTCTATTCGTATTTCTAATTGCACAACTCGTCGCTTTCGCTCAAAATAAAGTGACAGGAGCGGTAACTGATGCCGCAAAAAAGGAAACCTTGATTGGCGTAACCATCAAAGAAAAAAATGCTAAAAACGCAACGGCCACTGATATTGACGGACGTTTTGAAATTCGTTGTGCCGCTAACGCAACACTCGAAATCTCTTACATCGGCTACAAAACATTGGAAATCAATGTAGATGGTAAGCAAAATTTGGACGTTCAACTCAGCGAAGACGACAAACTCTTAGAGGAAGTTGTGGTCGTTGGTTACGGCGTTCAGAAAAAAGCGGTCGTAACAGGCGCAATTTCTAAGGTTAAATCGTCAGATTTAGAAAATATGCCTGTGCAACGTATTGAGCAGAGTTTGCAAGGGCGTACTTCGGGCGTGCGTGTAACTTCTGGCTCGGGGCAACCTGGCGAAGGCGCAACCGTCCGTATTCGTGGTACTACTTCTATCAACAATAGTGAGCCTTTGTATGTTGTTGATGGCGTTCCGATTTTGGGCGGCATTGAGTACCTTAATCAAGGCGATATTGAGAGCATTGAGGTACTGAAAGATGCAGCTTCAGCAGCAATCTATGGAACTCGTGCTGCAAATGGCGTTATCATCGTGACGACTAAAAAAGGTACAACAGAAGGTTTTAACGTAAGCTATCATACCTATTGGGGCAAACAATCGCCTTGGAAAAAGCTCTCTTTGCTTAATCCAACAGAATATGGGACGTTGATGAATGAGGCTTCGGTTGCTGGTGGTGGTTCAATTTTGTTCCCAAATCCAAGCGCATTGGGTACAACAGGAACAGATTGGCAAGGTGCGGTTTTTAGCAATGATGCTTTGATTAGAAACCATGAATTGAGTATTTCGGCGGGCACAAAACGCTCGCAATATTTTACTTCGGTTGGTTATTTTGACCAAGAAGGTATCGTTGCAAAAAGCAATTCTAACTGGAAGCGTTTTACTGCACGTTTCAACTCTACGCACAAAATAACGGATCATATCACATTGGGCAACACTTTTGGCTACACTTATGTCAATAATGTTGGTGTTTCGACCAATTCTGAGTATGGTTCGCCGCTTGGTCGTGCCATAAATTTAGACCCACTTACGCCTTTGGTTGTGACTGACCCAACAGAATTAAACAATTCTATCTATAAAAATTTCCCTGTGGTGCGTGATGAAAATGGCAGTCCTTATGGTATTTCAAAATATGTAACTTCGGAAATTTTAAATCCGTTGGCTGCACTTCAAATAGCACAAGGTAGCAATTCTTCGGACAAAATCGTGGCAAGTGCTTTTTTAGATGTTCAAATTTTGAAAGGTTTGAATTTTAAATCTACGATTGGAACGGATTTGGCGTTTTGGCGTGGCGAAGGTTTTCAACCTGTTTTTTATCTAAATGCTGCGAATAGCAATGCTATCACCCGTTATGGTCGCAACCAAAATCGTGGTGTTGTTTGGAACTTGACGAATACTTTGACTTATAATCGTGCGTTAGGCGACCACAATATTACCCTTTTAGCAGGTACAGAAGCGCAAAAAAACCAAGGTCAAGGCATTGGCGGTGGCGTTGAAAATATCCCTGCGACGAGTATTAAAGATGCGTCGTTGATTTTTGGAACACCAAAAGAAACGCAGTCTTTTTATGGTTATGAATATATCAATACAGGTACATCGCTTTTTGGTCGTTTAATTTATAATTACAAAGAAAAATACTTATTTACAGGTATTTTGCGTCAAGATGGCTCTTCAAAATTCGGTTCTAACAATAAATATGGTACTTTCCCTTCGCTTTCAGCAGGTTGGGTATTGACAGAAGAGAATTTTTTAAAAAATAGCAAATTGATTAATTTCTTAAAAATTCGTGCTTCTTGGGGTGTAAATGGAAATGATAAAATTGCAGATAACCTTTATGTAAGTACTGTTGGCGGTTTTAGAAATTACACATTTGGTATCAAAGACGACCTTACAAATGGGTCAAGCCCAAATGCGATTGCGAACCCTGACTTGCGTTGGGAAAAAACAACGCAAACGAATATTGGTATTGATGCTCGTTTTGCAAAATATTGGACATTGGCATTTGATGTTTTTGACAAACAAACAAGCGATATGCTCTTAGGAATTGCCGTTCCTGGCTACGTCGGAAACGCTGGTCCTATCGGAAACATCGCTACGATGTCAAACAAAGGGGTAGAATTAGAATTGGGTTTTGCTAAAAGAACTATCAATTGGAACATTGGTTTGAATGGTAATGTGTCTTTTCTAAAGAACGAAGTGACTTATTTGGGCGAAGACAAAAAGTTTTTGCCTGGTCAAACATTTAGTCCGCAAGGTCTTGAAATTACTCGTGTCAAAGTAGGCGAACCAATTGGTTATTTTTACGGCTACCAAACAGACGGTATTTTTCAAAATCAAAATGAAGTCAATGCACACGTTGGAACAGATGGAAAATTGCTACAACCAAAAGCAAAAGCGGGCGATTTTCGTTTCAAAGATAGCAATGCAGATGGCAAAATTGATGCTGATGACCGTGGAAAGATTGGTGATCCAACACCAAATATTACTTATGGTTTCACTTTGACCTTGGCGTACAAAGGTTTTGACATGAATTTGTTTGGACAAGGTGTAGCGGGCAATCAGATTTTCAGAGCTACTCGTCGTTTTGACCTTCAAATGGCAAACATGACAACCGATGCACTTGAGCGTTGGACAGGCGAAGGCACAAGCACGACTTATCCTCGTTTAGCGATGAACGACCCGAACCAAAATTTTAGCCGTAGTTCAGATTTTTATGTAGAAGACGGTAGCTTTTTCCGCATCAAAACGCTACAATTTGGTTATACTGTTCCTAAAAACCTTTCTCAAAAAATTGGTTTGAATAGATGTCGCCTTTATATTTCGGGCAATAATCTATTGACTTTGACCAAATACAGTGGTTTTGACCCTGAAATTGGCGGCGGTAGTTTTGGTGTGGATAGAGGTTTGTATCCGCAACCGAGATTTTATTTGGGCGGTGTGCAGATTGGGTTCTAAAAGCCAATGTCATTAAGCTAAGGGTTTTATAGCCATTTTTTCATAATTATCTAAAAATCAATTGATTATAAAGTATTTTCAAAAAATAAAGCCTTAAAAAA
>JAYWHK010000231.1:0-7935 GCA_043777755.1 Saprospiraceae bacterium | reverse complement strand
TCCATATTCGTACAAACGATTTTCATTGCAATAAACACCTACAATAATTGCTTCTTGAATTGCATCTTGCTTGTACAAATCTTTTAGCGTTTGTGCAATATTCAAGGCGGGGAAATCTTGCCCATCATTAAAAATAATCAATGGATAATTTTTAGCAGAGCGAAAACGAGGCGGTAATAAAACTTCTATCGTAACATCACGATTAAGTGCAGGCGAAAAGTTTTTTATTTTGTAATGTTGTTTTACAAAAACAGTTCGTAAAAAATTATAAAATTGATTTATCATATGTATTCAGGCTAATTTAGCTTATGTTATTTTTTTAAGTCGATTGTGAAAAAAAATAATAAATAACTTCCTTACAGTCAGCTATTTATCACTTTTTTCACAACGACAAAATAACATAAACTAAATTTTAACGCCTACTTAATTGATTTGTCAAAATGAAAGTTGATTTCAGCTCACTATATCTACACCAGCAGAAGTTCCAATTCGAGTTGCGCCTGCGGTAATCATTGCTTCGGCAGCTTCTTTGGTTTTGATTCCACCCGACGCTTTTATTTCAATATGTGCGGGTAAATTTTCACGCATTAATTTTATGACTTCTACGGTTGCGCCGTTACCATTTATTCCAGTAGATGTTTTTACGAAATCAGCTCCAATTACAGTTGAAATTTCACAAAGTCGTTTTATTTCATTTTCTGTTAAAAGCCCTGTTTCAAAAATGATTTTTATTTTTTTATCGTGCAAATGACAAATCGTAGTCATTATGTCTAATTCGTTCTGCACATAATTCCAACGCTCATTTTTTACAGCTGCCAAATTTACAACCACGTCCAACTCAAACGCACCGTTTTGTATAGCTACTTTTCCTTCTTCCACTTTTGCAGCGATTGTCGAGTAGCCCATCGGAAAACCAATAACAGTCGCTACTTTCACGCTTGTATTTTCTAACAATTCACTTGCAAGATTAACATAATAAGGAGGAACGCAAACTGCTTTGAACTGATGAGCGATTGCTTCTTTACAAAGTTGCTCTATCTCGGCATTGTTTGCAGTCGGTTTTAAATTGGTGTGGTCTATATATTTTGAAAGTTCGTGCATTGGTTTTTTATTATTTTAAAACGCAAAGATAGATAATTCGTTACACTAATATTAAGTTATTTCACTTTTGCGGTTGTTTCATTTTTCAAACCTGTATAATTTATTAACAATGCTTTTACATGACCGACAGAAAGCGGCGATTCTATTAGGAGTGGCATACGATTATTGTCGTCACTTACCCAAACATTTATTTCTGTATTTTCTTTAAAAGTTTTTCCGCTGATAGTTTGTGGAGCAAAAAGCTGTGTATCAAATTTGCCCAAACCTTTTATATTCACTTTTGCTTCTGCTCCTTTGTACATCACTTGTAAAGGATGCGCTTCTTTATCCATAAAAATAGAAATGGGAAAATAAGAACCTTTTGTTAGATTTTTGAAATCTATATTTCTTGAAAAATAAATAATCGAAATAATGTCGTGCATACAAGTTTTCACAGTATATTCACTTTTTGAAGCGTCTTCTTTTGAGTTTCCTCGAAGCGAAATAGCTGTTTTTTCTTTTTGATTAAATATTATTTTATCGTATAAATTATATTTTCCTTCGTGTACTTCTCTAATAGAAGTTAGTGGCAACATTGTTTTCTTATCTAAGTAGGTTTCGTAAGTATCATTTACTTTAAAAATTTTATCGTAACTTTCATACGTTTTTCCTCGTGCAGTTATGTGAAATTGTGAGCCAATATCTTCTACTTCAAAAGTAACTTCCCCTGCTGCAATCCAAACAGCACTAACATTATAGTAGAGTTTATAAGTTAATTTTTCGCCACCTTGGAAAGCAAAATTTGGCGTGTTACAAGATTCTACTTCGTTGCGCTCTCCTTTGACAACTTCACTTGATTTGCAAGCAAATAAAAAAATTATAATTCCGATATAGTAAAAACTTCTTTTCATTTTAATTTATTTTTATAGTAAAATATACCTTATATAGACGTAATTTTGTGCGCTTTGAATACCTTTATTTTGCTAAATATTTCTTAATTTTTTTGAAAAATATGAATGAATTAATTGAAAATTATTGCGAACAACATACTACAAATGTATCAGAAGTTTTGCAAGAATTAGAACGTATTACCAATTTACGAACGATGCAACCGCACATGTTATCGGGTGCGTTGCAAGGAGAGTTCCTTGTTTTATTGAGTAAAATGATTCAGCCGAAGTTGGTAATTGATATTGGAACATTTACAGGATATTCCGCTTTGTGTATGGCACAAGGTTTAGCTCCTGATGGAGTGTTGCATACGATTGATATTGATGAAGAAAAAGAAAATTTGGTACTTTCTTTTATCGAAAAAGCTAATATGAAAGATAAAGTAAAATACCATTTGGGAAAAGCAATGGATATAATTCCTACTTTGGAAGGTAAATTTGATTTAGTTTTTATTGATGCAGACAAAGAAAATTATCCTAATTATTTTGATTTAGTAATAGATAGAGTACGAAGTGGCGGCTTGATAATTGCTGACAATGTACTTTGGAAAGGTAAAATCCTGAACGAAAAAATGGATACAAAAACAGCTTTGATTGACGCTTTTAATAAAAAAGTAAATACAGATAATCGAGTAGAAAATATACTTTTACCTCTACGAGATGGGCTAATGGTAATGAGAAAAAAAGATTTTATCTAAAAAAAGCGTAGTAAATTTTTAAATTTACTACGCTTTTTTAATTTAGATGAGGCTTTTAATCTTCTTTCAATACTTCATCTTCTCCTTGTATAATCTTATTAGATTTTTTCTGTAAAGGATTAGACGTAAGTTCTGCGTGTTCTTGACGATTTTTTGCAATATCAATTGCTAAAAATAGTGCTTGTCTGAACGATGCTGGGTCGGCTTCATTCTTTCCAGCAATATCATAAGCTGTTCTATGGTCTGGAGAAGTACGAACAACATTCAATCCTGCGGTATAATTCACACCTGCACCAAATGAAAGAGCTTTAAAAGCAACTAATCCTTGGTCATGATACATTGCCAATATACCATCAAATTTATTGTATTGTCCAGAACCAAAAAAGCCATCAGCAGAATAAGGTCCAAAAGCCAAAATACCTTTTAACTTTGCTTCTTCTATTGCAGGTCTGATGTTATTCATATCTTCCTCTCCTATTACACCATCGTCACCAGCATGAGGATTAAGTCCGAGTACCGCAATAACAGGTTTTTCTTTTGCAAAATCAATCCGTAATGTATCTCTCATCATGGTTATTTTTTTCAAAACCTTATCTTTCGTAATTTTGGAAGCCACATCTTTAATAGGAACATGATTGGTAACTAAGCCTACACGCATTGCATCACTCACTAAAAGCATCAAACTATCCTTTGCTCCAGCTTCTTTTGCGATATATTCTGTATGACCAGTGAAAGGAAACTCTGCCAATTGCATCGCTTTTTTGTGAATTGGTGCTGTAACTAATCCATCAATACCGCCTGCAACCAAGTCTTTAGTTGCTCTTTCGAGTGCGATACGAGCATATCTACCACCTTCTTCCGTTACCTTACCAAGTGTAATATTCACATTATCATTCCAACAATTGACAATATTTACCTTATCCGCTTCTATTTGAGAAGGGTCTTTTGCATTGTTGTATTGGAAATCAGGAAGATTTACGATATTTCTGTGATAAGAAATAACCTTTGATGAACCATATAATACTGGTGTGCATAGTTTTAAAATGCGCTCATCTGCTAATGTTTTGAGGATAACTTCTAAGCCAATGCCATTTAAGTCCCCTATTGATATACCGATTTTTAATTTATTCATATTGTATTTTAACCTTTTACTAAAAAATTATTATGCAAAGATAACCTTTTTTTGATTATTTTAAATAAAACATACTATCTTTCTAATAAACAAATGCGATGTTCCACGTGGAACATCGCATTTGTTTATTAGAAAGATAGTATGTTTTATTTAAAATAATCAAAAAAAGGTTATCTTTGCATAATAATTTTTTAGTAAAAGGTTAAAATACAATATGAATAAATTAAAAATCGGTATATCAATAGGGGACTTAAATGGCATTGGCTTAGAAGTTATCCTCAAAACATTAGCAGATGAGCGCATTTTAAAACTATGCACACCAGTATTATATGGTTCATCAAAGGTTATTTCTTATCACAGAAATATCGTAAATCTTCCTGATTTCCAATACAACAATGCAAAAGACCCTTCTCAAATAGAAGCGGATAAGGTAAATATTGTCAATTGTTGGAATGATAATGTGAATATTACACTTGGTAAGGTAACGGAAGAAGGTGGTAGATATGCTCGTATCGCACTCGAAAGAGCAACTAAAGACTTGGTTGCAGGCGGTATTGATGGATTAGTTACAGCACCAATTCACAAAAAAGCGATGCAATTGGCAGAGTTTCCTTTCACTGGTCATACAGAATATATCGCAAAAGAAGCTGGAGCAAAGGATAGTTTGATGCTTTTAGTGAGTGATGCAATGCGTGTAGGCTTAGTTACCAATCATGTTCCTATTAAAGATGTGGCTTCCAAAATTACGAAAGATAAGGTTTTGAAAAAAATAACCATGATGAGAGATACATTACGGATTGATTTTGCAAAAGAAAAACCTGTTATTGCGGTACTCGGACTTAATCCTCATGCTGGTGACGATGGTGTAATAGGAGAGGAAGATATGAATAACATCAGACCTGCAATAGAAGAAGCAAAGTTAAAAGGTATTTTGGCTTTTGGACCTTATTCTGCTGATGGCTTTTTTGGTTCTGGACAATACAATAAATTTGATGGTATATTGGCAATGTATCATGACCAAGGATTAGTTGCTTTTAAAGCTCTTTCATTTGGTGCAGGTGTGAATTATACCGCAGGATTGAATGTTGTTCGTACTTCTCCAGACCATAGAACAGCTTATGATATTGCTGGAAAGAATGAAGCCGACCCAGCATCGTTCAGACAAGCACTATTTTTAGCAATTGATATTGCAAAAAATCGTCAAGAACACGCAGAACTTACGTCTAATCCTTTACAGAAAAAATCTAATAAGATTATACAAGGAGAAGATGAAGTATTGAAAGAAGATTAAAAGCCTCATCTAAATTAAAAAAGCGTAGTAAATTTAAAAATTTACTACGCTTTTTTTAGATAAAATCTTTTTTTCTCATTACCATTAGCCCATCTCGTAGAGGTAAAAGTATATTTTCTACTCGATTATCTGTATTTACTTTTTTATTAAAAGCGTCAATCAAAGCTGTTTTTGTATCCATTTTTTCGTTCAGGATTTTACCTTTCCAAAGTACATTGTCAGCAATTATCAAGCCGCCACTTCGTACTCTATCTATTACTAAATCAAAATAATTAGGATAATTTTCTTTGTCTGCATCAATAAAAACTAAATCAAATTTACCTTCCAAAGTAGGAATTATATCCATTGCTTTTCCCAAATGGTATTTTACTTTATCTTTCATATTAGCTTTTTCGATAAAAGAAAGTACCAAATTTTCTTTTTCTTCATCAATATCAATCGTATGCAACACTCCATCAGGAGCTAAACCTTGTGCCATACACAAAGCGGAATATCCTGTAAATGTTCCAATATCAATTACCAACTTCGGCTGAATCATTTTACTCAATAAAACAAGGAACTCTCCTTGCAACGCACCCGATAACATGTGCGGTTGCATCGTTCGTAAATTGGTAATACGTTCTAATTCTTGCAAAACTTCTGATACATTTGTAGTATGTTGTTCGCAATAATTTTCAATTAATTCATTCATATTTTTCAAAAAAATTAAGAAATATTTAGCAAAATAAAGGTATTCAAAGCGCACAAAATTACGTCTATATAAGGTATATTTTACTATAAAAATAAATTAAAATGAAAAGAAGTTTTTACTATATCGGAATTATAATTTTTTTATTTGCTTGCAAATCAAGTGAAGTTGTCAAAGGAGAGCGCAACGAAGTAGAATCTTGTAACACGCCAAATTTTGCTTTCCAAGGTGGCGAAAAATTAACTTATAAACTCTACTATAATGTTAGTGCTGTTTGGATTGCAGCAGGGGAAGTTACTTTTGAAGTAGAAGATATTGGCTCACAATTTCACATAACTGCACGAGGAAAAACGTATGAAAGTTACGATAAAATTTTTAAAGTAAATGATACTTACGAAACCTACTTAGATAAGAAAACAATGTTGCCACTAACTTCTATTAGAGAAGTACACGAAGGAAAATATAATTTATACGATAAAATAATATTTAATCAAAAAGAAAAAACAGCTATTTCGCTTCGAGGAAACTCAAAAGAAGACGCTTCAAAAAGTGAATATACTGTGAAAACTTGTATGCACGACATTATTTCGATTATTTATTTTTCAAGAAATATAGATTTCAAAAATCTAACAAAAGGTTCTTATTTTCCCATTTCTATTTTTATGGATAAAGAAGCGCATCCTTTACAAGTGATGTACAAAGGAGCAGAAGCAAAAGTGAATATAAAAGGTTTGGGCAAATTTGATACACAGCTTTTTGCTCCACAAACTATCAGCGGAAAAACTTTTAAAGAAAATACAGAAATAAATGTTTGGGTAAGTGACGACAATAATCGTATGCCACTCCTAATAGAATCGCCGCTTTCTGTCGGTCATGTAAAAGCATTGTTAATAAATTATACAGGTTTGAAAAATGAAACAACCGCAAAAGTGAAATAACTTAATATTAGTGTAACGAATTATCTATCTTTGCGTTTTAAAATAATAAAAAACCAATGCACGAACTTTCAAAATATATAGACCACACCAATTTAAAACCGACTGCAAACAATGCCGAGATAGAGCAACTTTGTAAAGAAGCAATCGCTCATCAGTTCAAAGCAGTTTGCGTTCCTCCTTATTATGTTAATCTTGCAAGTGAATTGTTAGAAAATACAAGCGTGAAAGTAGCGACTGTTATTGGTTTTCCGATGGGCTACTCGACAATCGCTGCAAAAGTGGAAGAAGGAAAAGTAGCTATACAAAACGGTGCGTTTGAGTTGGACGTGGTTGTAAATTTGGCAGCTGTAAAAAATGAGCGTTGGAATTATGTGCAGAACGAATTAGACATAATGACTACGATTTGTCATTTGCACGATAAAAAAATAAAAATCATTTTTGAAACAGGGCTTTTAACAGAAAATGAAATAAAACGACTTTGTGAAATTTCAACTGTAATTGGAGCTGATTTCGTAAAAACATCTACTGGAATAAATGGTAACGGCGCAACCGTAGAAGTCATAAAATTAATGCGTGAAAATTTACCCGCACATATTGAAATAAAAGCGTCGGGTGGAATCAAAACCAAAGAAGCTGCCGAAGCAATGATTACCGCAGGCGCAACTCGAATTGGAACTTCTGCTGGTGTAGATATAGTGAGCTGAAATCAACTTTCATTTTGACAAATCAATTAAGTAGGCGTTAAAATTTAGTTTATGTTATTTTGTCGTTGTGAAAAAAGTGATAAATAGCTGACTGTAAGGAAGTTATTTATTATTTTTTTTCACAATCGACTTAAAAAAATAACATAAGCTAAATTAGCCTGAATACATATGATAAATCAATTTTATAATTTTTTACGAACTGTTTTTGTAAAACAACATTACAAAATAAAAAACTTTTCGCCTGCACTTAATCGTGATGTTACGATAGAAGTTTTATTACCGCCTCGTTTTCGCTCTGCTAAAAATTATCCATTGATTATTTTTAATGATGGGCAAGATTTCCCCGCCTTGAATATTGCACAAACGCTAAAAGATTTGTACAAGCAAGATGCAATTCAAGAAGCAATTATTGTAGGTGTTTATTGCAATGAAAATCGTTTGTACGAATATGGAA
>JAYWHK010000230.1:0-7937 GCA_043777755.1 Saprospiraceae bacterium | reverse complement strand
ATAAAAATAAAAAATTGATATTTTATTATAAATTAAAATATTATTTTTTAAATTTTTTAAAAATGTTCTGTTTTTAGAAAACTGGAACATCGAGTGTCCAAAAACAGAATGATTGCAAAAGAGTAAGGTAGGTAATAGAAATAGAAGAAATTGCTTTTTCATATTTAATATTTTTATTTAGAAAAATGTTAAAACGATAGATCGTTGCATTTTATTTTACCTTAACTAAAAACGGTTTGCAGTTTTTACTGCAAAACGTTTTTGGGTTTGTTCGAGATAAGTTTTGTAGAAAATGGTCTAAGAGATTTAGTATATTTTAATATTTGCAGTAAATAAGTTTTGCAGTAAAAACTGTAAAACTGTTTTACCTATCCAAAATAAGCGTTTTTTCACAAAATTACCTAAAAATAAAATATTTTTAATTTTGCAGTAAAAACGTTTTGCAGTTTTACAGTTTTTTATATAACTTTGAGAATCCTTTCACCATTTTAAATTTAAAAGTCATGAAAAAAAATATTATTTTAACAATCGTTTTGTTTTTACTATGCCATACTGCTTTTTCACAAAAAATGTCGGATGCTACTAAACACACCAAATTCGTAGAATATCCGAACAGTGATATAGTTTTGGCGAATATGCTATCTGCTGATAATTTAACGGTCAAAAAAGTCAATTCAAACGGTGTTGAGCTTTGGAAAAAGCAATTCAAACTGGATAAACCTATAAAAAATTCGTCACAAATATTTCAGGTTTCGACAATTGCACTGCAAGAGAATAATATTTTTTTGTTGGTGGATAGTATGCTATTCAAAATTGACCAGAATGGGAATTTGGCAAAAAAGAAAATTCTAAGCAATCTTTACAATAAAATTGTGCTTGATAGCACCAATATATATCTTTACAATCAAGTTAAAAACGCAAAAGAAAATGATTTTTTTACAAAAATAGATCTAAGTACGCTCACG
The DNA here is from genome assembly GCA_043777755.1 of Saprospiraceae bacterium. Taxonomy (GTDB): domain Bacteria; phylum Bacteroidota; class Bacteroidia; order Chitinophagales; family Saprospiraceae; genus CANHEE01. Next base: position 6,972 of record JAYWHK010000230.1, on the reverse strand, counting down.
ACGGTTTGGGAAAAAGAGCTTCCAAAAACCTATATCAATTCTGGTCAAATCAATGGTATTAGATTGATAAACAATAACTTACGTGTGTTGAAACATCAAGTTAGGAAAGAAGACAAGCATTTAATCGCCAAAGAATTTGTATTTTCTCAAAATGCTAATGACAATAATTTTAAAATAGATAGCATTGATTTTGGGATAAAACCAGGGCTTATACAAACTCTAAAATATAGTGAGGCAGGTAATTTTATGTATTCATCTGTTGTACAGTTTCAGCGTTTTGATTTTATAGAAATAGATAAAAATGGGCAAATTCTAAGCAAAATTACAATCCCAGATCTTTATACAATGAATATTCCATTATACAACGTAGAATCTTGCGATTTTTTTGTTGATAAAAAAAGCGGAAATTTGTTTGTAGATTACCGTTACTTTTATTGGAAAGATTCTGGCAACGTTTATTATGCAAGAATAGATAAGGACGGAAAAGTAGTGGAAAGTTGTATTTTACCATACAGCAGTTATCAACCAATTTTTAATGCCTTTTCTGTTACAAACGACAATCAATTGCTTTTTTTGAGAAACGTAGAATTGATGAAATCAAAAAAATATTGTGAAAATTCAATAAATACGGAGGATTTGGCAGAAAATCCCTTTGAGATTTTTCCGAATCCTTCGACAGGGATTTTTAATGTCAAAACAGATGGAAATGTAAAAATTAGCGTTTTCAATGCAATAGGTCATTTGATTTTAGCAAAAAACATCAACGATGGTGACAAAATTGACTTCGGAAACGTAGCAGCTGGTATTTATTTTTATCAGATACAAAATATTGGCAATCAGAGCATTTTGAAAAAAGGGAAGTTGGTGAAAGTATTGCAGTAAAAACTGCAATCAGTATTCTTTGATTTAGGCATCGTGGGCTTCGGTTCGTGGAAGATTGCGAGTTTTTTCTTTTTACAAGAGTGATTTAGAGTTTTTGTGGTGTAAATTGTAGAACAAATACATTACAAAGGAAAAAACATTGCCCAAAACCTATTCCTTCCTTTAAAAATCAAATGATATGTTTGTGCTTTTGCCCCAAAAGAACGGTAAAAATTAGCAATAGGTGCTACCATACTTCCTTCAAAATCAAAGGTTTGTATGGCTTTTTTTGACATTTTTTCTAAAATAAAATGAATCAAAACAGTGCTTGCACTCATGTTTTTGCGGTTGTCGCCAGCCACCAAGAAATAAGCCTTTTCTTTGTCCCAAACAATCAGCGCACTTGCCAAAACTTCCTTGTTTTCATTTGTTATTTGAAAAATTTGACCCGAATTTTGCGCTTTTATGTTTAAATATAACAAATTTAGGGTATCAAAAGAAAAATTCAGCTGAGAACCATTGCGTTGCATAGAAGACTGTGCCAAATCATACAATATTTTCACATCATCGCTTTCAGAAACAGTCAAATTCTTTCCTTTTTTTAGATTTCGCTTTACATTTTCGCTAAAATTTGCCAAAACGCCATCAAAATCACCTAAATTTTCAATCAAAAAAGTATATCTTGTTCTTTGCTTAAAACCTCGCCACATAAACGGCAACCAATTGTCAAAGTTCAGTCCTAATTGTGTTATAGTAAATACAGCGTTTGGAAGTTCATCAATCAGCGCATCTGTCAATTTCATTTCGTGGTGATAAATGCTGTGTTGTTTTTGAGCTTGAGTAGGGTAGCGAAACCATGCGCCCATGATAGGTGTCAGCGGCGGCGGCAACAAAAAAGTAAAACCATATTTTTTTTTCCAATGGTAAACCATTGCCGCTTCTGGTTTATTTTCTTTGTCAAAAACGATGATGGGTTGCCAGTTTTCTCCACACAAAGCATCAAGCCACCAATCTTGCATGAAAATTGGGAGGTTTTGCGAAGCACAAAGTTCCTGGTAAATGAATTTTGACATGAATTTTTGGCAGCTGTAAGGGCGACTTTAGTCGCACCTCCTACGCTTTTAACGTAGCGTGTGCGAATAAAGTCGCCCTTACAAGGTTTTAAAATGCAAAATTACAACAAAAAATTGTGAGCATATCAAAATCACTCTTTAAAAAAAGCTACCTTTGCAAAATTATTTTTTCAAAAAAATAAGATTTTAGAATGACCAATTTAGCAATCAAATACATTTTATTAAAGATTTTACATTTCAAAAAAAACTCAATTTACTTTTTAATTTCATGAAAAAAATACATAAAATACTCATTATAAGCATTTTATTTTTTTTATTTTTACAAAAAAATACTTTTGCACAAGGTACAATAATTCCATTAGGTAGTGAGGCTTACCATATTATAGACCGTTTGGAGATAAAATCTGGTCGTCCGTACAGCATCGGAACGGGTTTGAAACCTTTTTTGAGAGGTGAAGTTATCAAGTATGCGATTAGTTTGGACACAAGCCGTTTGAACCTTTCGAGCCGTGACCGACAAGACCTTTTTTGGCTTTTCAAAGACAACAATGAATGGTTGAATCAGCCAGAAAAGGCAACAACTTTGATGGGAAACCAAGAAAAAATCGCTTTTGAAGACGATGATTCGGTTCGCAAACTTGGTTCGCAAATGGAAGCAAGTGGAAAAAACAACCGTTATATTGAGCGCAAGCCAATTTTGAAATATTTTTATAAAACGCCAGCGAATTTTTTCCAATTGGATAAAAAAGACGTACATATTCGTGTCAATCCAATTTTTAATGTCAAATATTTTAAAGATACAAAAGACAGCAATATTCAGTTTTTCAATCAAAGGGGTTTAGAATTGCGTGGTGGTATCGACGATAGGGTATATTTTTATGCCAATGTATTGGAAACGCAAGCGGGTTTTGCGCCATACATCAATGAACGAGCTGTGAGAGATAACAGTGTTCCTGGTGCTAATATTTACAAAAATTTTGCAAGTTCTTTGAGTAAAAGAATCAATGGTTACGATTATTCCATCGCCAACGGTTATGTTGGATTTAATGTAACCAAACACATCGGTTTTCAATTTGGTCATGGACAATCCTCGATTGGAGATGGTATGCGCTCCATGATTTTGTCTGATTATGGGCCAAATCACTTGTATTTCAAGCTCAATACACGCTTTGGAAAATTTCAATATCAGAATCTTTTTACAGAGATGCGCTCTGGTGGCTTTTTCAATGGTGCAAGTGGTTTGGAAAAAAAGCATTTGGCGACACACTTTTTTAGTTATAATATTACAAAAAATTTGAGTTTTGGACTTTTTGAAAGCGTTATGTATGGTAATAGACCAAACAAAGGTTGGGACATCAATTATTTCAATCCAATTATTTTTTACAGAAGCGTAGAATATTTGAATAGTAGTTCGGACAATGTTTTGGTTGGCGCACAAGGAAAATGGAATTTTCTTAATCGTTTTAGTCTTTATGGACAGTTCACTTTAGACGAATTTAACTTGGCATACCTTTTTCCGAAGGGCGATACGCCCAAAGGTTGGTGGGCGAACAAATATGCGATTCAAACGGGTTTAAAATATATTGATGTTGCAGGAATTGACCATTTAGATGCGCAAATAGAATACAATTCAGTGCGACCTTATACATTCTCGCATTTTTCAGAATATACCAACTATCAAAATAGCAATCAGCCATTGGCGCACCCGATTGGCGCAAATTTTAAAGAATTTATTGCAAAAGTTCGTTATCAGCCTTCTCAAAAATTAGTGATTGATGCTCGTTTTATTAAAATTTTGACAGGCGAAGATAGCAGTATGACAAGCAGAAGTTACGGGCAGATTATTAGTAAAAATTACAATACTCGTCCAAATGAGTTTGGAAATTTCATAGGACAAGGCATTCGTAGCGATATTATGATGCTTGGTGTAGATGTAAGTTACCAGCTTTTTCACAATGTTTTTGCAGATGTTCATTATTTTTATAGAAAAAAAGACAGTGCCATCGCTTCTCGTAATCAACTTACCAATTATATTGGTGCGGGAATTAGGGTAAATGTAGCGAATCGGAGGAATGATTTTTAGAAAATAAAAAGAGCGCAAGTTTTTGGTATCTACCAAAACTTGCGCTCTTTAAGTAATATCCGCTAAATAAATAATGTCGTAAACTATTCGTATTCAAGACTTACGACTTATTGACTTACGACTTATTGACTTACAACTACTTACAACTACTTACATCAAGGTATTGTGTATCAATTCTTTCATTTTTCTTAAAATCATGATTATTTTTTGAGTTTCAATGATTTTTGTAGAATCAAATGCTTCGCTAATAACATATTGTTTGTCTATTAAAATAGAAAAAAACCAAAATCGACCTTGCACATAGCAACCATACATGGGTTTTCCATTGTTATTCTTTGCTTGACTAATCAACATTCCGCCCAACATTTGCCCAACTGGGTCGCCAGAATATTTCTTTTCTCTTTTATATTCGTGTAAAAAAAAGTAGGGTGTTTGAATGAGTTCTCCAAAACCTTTAGAGAGCAGCATATCGGCTTTGCAAAGCAGGGTATATTCTCCAATTTTTGCGCTCATTTCCCTGTCATAATAAGTGCGAATTGGCTCATCATAACGAGCTAAGAATATAATAAAACTGATAAAATTCATTTTTAATTCTTCTTCATTCCAAGCATCTACATTTCTTACCAGTTTAGCTATAATTTCATTGAGTAATATTTTATCAAACTCATTAAGTTCTCCATTTGCCGAAAGCCAAGCCTCCATTAATGGTGTGTTTTCATAAACTCTCTCCAAATCTAATGTGGTTACCAGTGTAGGTTCTAATAAATCTAATTTATTATCTTTTATTTTTCTCATTTTATAAAATTTACTACAAAGATAAGGTTTTTTTATGTTAAAATGAAAAAAATTATTCAAAAAAGGCTTTTTACTATTCAAATTAAATAGAAAGCAAAACGTTGAATACCCTGTATTTGCAATATCTTAATCTCCAATAACGAATATTTATTGTGCATATATCACTGTCACATTTTCATGAAAAAAATTTATTTTAAAAAAATACTTGACTTTTTAAACTAAATACTTGTATCTTTGTGACATTATTTGTACGCACTCTCATCCAAACATTCCTCCCTTTTTGGAAATCACTCTCTTTTAGATTTTATTTTTTAATTAAAAATCAAAAAAATCACTGATTTTTTTCAAAAACTTACGCAATGAGTAAAAACTCTATTTTTCGCCTACTTTTAATTGTGACTGCATTGCAGTTGTTTGTAACATCTTGTAAAAAAGACGATCCTACTGTAGTATTGGCAGATACTACGGCTTCTTACGATGCTAATGTTGCTTTAGGTTGGCACAAAGTTTTCCTTGATGTAGAGCGTTTTTCGCCAAATTTCCGTCCGCCAATAGCAGCTCGTGCTTTGGGTTATATTGGATTGGCCGCTTACGAAGCCGCTGTTCCAGGTATGACAAATTATCAATCTTTAGCACCAAGCTATACTGGATTGACCTTACCAAAAATCGAAATTGGTAAAAAATACCACTGGCCAACTGTTCTCAATGCTTGTTATGCAACAAGTATGAAGGCGCATTTTCCAAATATGCCAGCAAAACAATTGACTTTAGTAAATAATCTTGAAAAAGGCATCAATGATGGTTTGATTGCCCGTATGCCTTTGGACGTATTTAACCGTTCAAAAGATTTTGGTAAAAAAGTTGCCGATGCGGTTTATACTTTTTCAAAAACAGATTTGGTTGGTCATAACGCCTACTTGAATCCTGTTGATAAAAATTATCCTGATGGCACAAAACTTGGTGATTGGACACGTACTTTTCCTGATTTTACAAGTCCATTATTGCCAAATTGGGGCAATTGTCGCCCAATGTGCATCACAAAAGCCGATATGAAAATGCCTGCGCCTATTCCTTACAGCGAAAATCCAACTTCTGAGTTTTACAAGCAAGCAAAAGAAGTTCAAGTAACCATTCAGAATGTTAAAGCAGGAAAAGACAAAGAAGGTCGTTGGATTGCTGATTTTTGGAGTGATGATTGCGCTGGTTTGACGATGACTCCTGCGGGACGTTGGATTTCCGTTGCCAATCAGGTGGTAGAACGTAAAAAGCCAAATTTAGAAACAGCGGTTTTGACCTATTCAAAAATTAGTTTGGCATTGTGTGATGCAGGAATTGCCGCTTGGGATCAAAAATTCTTTTGGAAATTAGAGCGTCCACAGTCCTACATACGCCGTGTTTTAGGCGATAAAGATTGGAATTCTATCATGTGTCCAGCGGAAGGTGTTGGAAAAACACCACCTTTTCCAGCATATCCTTCTGGTCACTCTACTTTTGGTGCAGCGGCTTGTGAGATTTTGACTGATATTTATGGCAACAATTACGCTATGACTGATTTTTCACATTTTGGAAGAACAGAATTTATTGGAACGCCTCGTACTTTCAAAAATTTCTATGCTATGGCAGATGAAAACGCTTTTTCTCGTATTCCGATAGGCGTTCATTACCGTATGGATTGTACTGAAGGCTTGGCTTTGGGCTATCGTGTCGCTAAAAAAGTGAATGCTATGAAATGGAAAAAATAAATTTACTGGAGTTCCGACCTTAATCGGAATTTAAAGTTAATTGTTCCGACTAAAGTCGGAACTCCAGTAAAATTGTGAAAAGTTGCATTGCGAAAGTGGTGCAGCTTTTTTGATGAAATATTTTTTTACTCAGATATTCTTTTCTTTATTGTTTAAAATAAAAAAATAAAAAAATGTTGTAAAAATATTTACTTTTGTATCATAAAAACTAATTGTAAAAATGGAACATATAAAATTACGAGAGTTGATTTTAAATCGCTAATTTATCGTACACTTGCACTTCTTTTTTTAAATTCAATGCTTTTACTTCAATATTTTCTATCATACTGAGTGCTGTTTGTTTATCTTCCAATGAACCTATGCTTAGGTCACGGATAGCATTAATAGCATTTTTAGCGTTTACGCTGAAAAAAAGTTG
>JAYWHK010000229.1:0-7945 GCA_043777755.1 Saprospiraceae bacterium | reverse complement strand
ATTTTACTTGTTTACTTTGCATAGGATAATAAGGTTTGGCAAAGGTAAGTATTTATTTCTTATTCGTTAGCTATTTAATGGTCGTGGCAGTAGTCTTTCAAAAAACCAAGCGTCATGTCTTCAATGAATAAAGGTTTGCCCTTGGTGTATTCTGATAATTTGCCAAAAATACTTCGATAAAGTACAAAAGAAGCATATTTTCCTTTTGCATCAAAAGTCTTATAGTAACGCTCGCCGAATTTGAAAATGTCTGTTTTGGGTTTGGTCAGCCCAATTAATTCCTGCTTGATTTCGGAAGTTTGAACTTGTTTGCGCTCATTTTGCATCGCACATGAAAGTCGCTCGGCTTCTGCAACTTTTTGAGAAAGAAATGCGTTTAATTGATTGGAATTAGGGTTTGATTTTCGGACTCGCTGTTTGTCTTCGTCCCATTCTTTTTCTAAAACACTAAAATTCAAAGAAATAAACTGCGCTTTGCGGTCTTTGATAAGTCGGAGATAGATAGGAATTGTACCATTTTCTTTCGCTTTTTGTCTCCGTAGTAATAATTTAATTGTCGCCATGTTGTACCTTTTTTGACTTGTTGTACCTTGCAAAATTGCATCACAAATATACAACAAATTATTTAACGGTACAACTTTTTGGCACAACTTTTATTGCTTTTCATTGCGTTGTTTTGCATTATTTTACACTTGTTAATTATTACAAAACATTGAAAATCAGTATTTTATTCAAAAAATAATAAATAAACTATTTGTTTTAGATACCATTTTGGTATTGAAATGCCAGCATCTTAAATCTAAAAAAAACGCTCCAAAACAATTTCTCGTTTTGGAGCGTTTTTTTTAAACATGATTGTTTTTAAATTTATAGCCGCTGCGAACATTTACATATCAAAAATAATTCCCAAAGTATATAAAATACGTCCAGTGTCACTATTCAAAATTAAAGGGCGATAGGAGCCTGCATCTTTTTCAACAGCTCGCCAACGAGCATCACGCTCGACGCTCAAATAAGGAATATTGGAGAGTTTTGACTTGTAAGCATTGGCAACATCTATATAAGTAGTCAAAGTTTTTTTTCTAAAATTAAATTGCTTATCAATACGAACATCTAATTGATGAAAAAATGGTAACTTACTCGTATTCAATTGTTTATAATCAAAAATGCCTCGATTGCTCAAATCCCAAACTTGCTTTTTAGTAGAATAATCGGTTTGATAAGGCGTATATGGCGCACCATCAGAAGCACTCCATCTTGCGCCAATTTGCCAACCTTTGTCCAATGTTTTCCCCAAAGATAGGTTTATCAAATGACGATTATCCCAAGCACTAACCACTAATTTGTCGTTACTATCCGCAAATTGGCTGACGATATACGAGTATTGCGCCATCCAATAATAAGATTTTAGAAATTTCTGACGGGCTTGCATCTCTACACCATAAGCTCGTCCTCGACCTCGGCTGTCTGCATTTTGCATACCAATAGCAACATAAGAAGCATTGGCATTGGCTATCGAAATGCCTTCATCTAACAAAAATACATAGTTGGAATATTTTTTATAAAAACCTTCAACTTTGATTTGATAGCCTTTTTCGTTGCTGTGTTCGGCACTGAGCGTGACCTGATTGGAACGAATTTGTTTCAAGTTGTCTTGATTAACCAACTGCCCATTTTGCTGATAAAGTAAAGTCGCATACGCAGGTGTTTGATAATAAATTCCCCAATTACTACTTAATTTTAAGTTCGGATTCACAACATAACTCATTGATAATCTTGGAGATAAATGACTCAAAGGATTAGACATGGCTTTGTTGTAATTGTTGCCGTCTAAACGCAATGACGCTGCCCAAGTCAATCTTTCATTCATCAAACTACTCGAAAATGAGCTGTATAAACCATAGCGAAGGATGTCAATATTTGACTTATAATCATTTTTCAAGATGGTATTTTGATAAAAAAAGTAGCTTAAATTATCGTAAGCAATTTGGTCATATTCTGCATTGATACCAGATGTCCATTCTCCTTTTTTAGTATAAATTTTCTTTTCTAAACGAAATTTTGTTTCTGTTTCTTTGCTAAAAAAATCCAATAAACGGTCTGCTTCTTTGTAAGAATTGCCTTTGAATTTATTTGCTTTATTAAAAAAACCATTGCGACTCAAAACGATTTCGTTGTAACCATTTTTAGAAATATTCCTATAATTTAAGCCCAAAACATACAAATATTGCTTGCCTTCTGGGATAAAACCAATGTTGTACAAACGGGTAGCATTGGTGTCTGCACCATAATTCAGCTCATATTTATCGTACAAGCCAAGAGCTAAAAAAGTCAGTTTGTTATTTTCATTAAAATTAAAGACTTGTTTGTATTCTGCATCAGCATAGGTTGGAATTACAGGCACGCCCAACGCTTTGAGTGCGTGTTGCGCATAAGATTCTCGTGCGGAAAAAACATAAGTAGATTTTTTGCCCATCGGACCTTCCAGCAAAAAGCCCCAATCACTTGCACCAACGGTGAAATTTCCACCAAAACGATCTTTTCGACCTTCTCTTTGACGCATTTCCAAAACGCTACTCAGCGCATTGGGTCTTGCAACAGGAAATGCACCACTGTGTAAAGTAGCTTGGTCTAAAAGTTTGGTATTGATAAGTCCGTTTGGGCCGCCCGAAGTACCAGCAACATTGAAATGCGTAATTGTTGGAATTTCGATACCGTCCAAATAAAATTTGTTCTCAAAAGCTGCACCACCCCTTACAATCATATTGTAACCAAATGATACTCTTGGATTTACACCAGGCAAAGATTTCACATATTTAGAAATATCCATCGTTGCGCCAGGCAGACGCATAACCTCGTATTGATTAAACTTATAGAGTGCGGCTGGGCTTTCCTTAGTCGCTGCAAAAGCCTCTACTTGACAAACAGTTTCGGAAAGTGTTTCGTTGCTACTTTTTAATTTAGACTCAAAACGAACAGGAAGGGAGGTCGTCGCTTCAACCTCATGCTTGACAAAAGTTTCGTAACCAACAAAACTAACTTTGATGTTGTACAAATCAGGTTCAACTTCTAAGCGAAAAGCACCATTTTCATCAGTATTGGTCGTATATATTTTTTTTCCAATGGCAACGATAGAAGCTGCAACAAGTTTTTCATTGCTAACATCATCAAAAAGAGTACCTTCAATTATGGCTTTTTTTTGAGCAAAAAGAAAAGAAGAATAAAATAAGAAAAGTAGTAGGACTGTATTGAACTTCATGTGTTGTTAATTTTTTGCAAAATTAACTTAGAATTGACTTGTAAATTGTATTTAATCTGTCATATTTTTGCCATAAAAAATAAAAAACACTGCCAGCATCTCAAAAAATGCTGGTAGTGTTTTTTTAGATAAAATAAAAATATTTTTTAATTTTTTATTTTTATAAAATATTGACTAACAGCAACTTACATCATTATAAGATACAATAAACAATATCTATTGTATCTATTTCTGACAACTTGTAAGCTACCATTTCCAGCCAAATTTCATTCTCGTATCGTATAAAAACTCTCTTGCAAAACAGCCTGTCAATGCGCCCATTCCGCAAATCAAACCTCCAATCAAGCCTGTAACTTGCAAAATATTAGCGGAAGACAAAAAGCCTTTTGACACCATTTCGCCAATTCTTGCAGCCATGATACCATCGTTGCTGCTGTTCAAAAAACCTGCATAAGCCGCCCAAACCAAAAGTCCCGCACTCATACCAACGCCAAAGGCTTCTTTTCCTGTGATTTCTTTTTTGAAAGCAACATAAAAAAAGCTGATGACCGCACCTGCCCACCAAGTAAAAAAGTAACTTGCCGCAAATATCAAAACACCCAAAACACCAGCTTTTACAATTTGATCTTTTAAGTCTATGACTTTTTGCCATAAATTCTGTAATGCTCCCAAAGGATTTGTGAAAAGCATTTTTATTCCTACTATAAGATTTAATATTTTTTCCATTATTTAAGATATTGATTGACAGTTAATTATGTTAATTTATTTAATTATTTTAATTAACTTCATTGTTTTAGTTGGGTTTAAATTCTACTGTTTTTTTAATTCTGTCGTTTGTTTCATCTGCTTTTTTGAGGTAAAGTGCTTCATAATATTCGCCTTTTGACCAAGAATCTACAAATTCATCAAATTGTTTTGCGCCAGGATTGCCTGTTTGACCACCAGGATAAACGATAAACGCTTTGGGATTTGGGCCAGGCTCAACAATCATTCTCCACGATGGGCCATGATTTTTCTTAATACAATTGATGGCTTGGTAATTTCCACCGACCGAAATAGCACTTGTTCCAAAACCAGGGATTTTTCCAACATGGTCAATCGTAGTTGCTTTGTAAGTATCGTAAGTCAAAGAAATATTTTTATTTAGTAATGTCAATTTTGCGATGGTATCAATTGAATTGTTCAAGGCTTGTGCCAAGAGCGTAGAAGCGTTTTCTTTTTCAGGTGTCGCTTGAAAATCAAAATATTTGCTATCAGGATTGTCTTTTACGAGTTTCATTGTCGCCCATGCTTTTGGTGTTAAATAACGAGCTTTAGGAACAAAAGTATTCAATTCGTCCCAAGTCATTTTACGGAAAAGCGAAACCCAAACATCGTAAAACATTGCTGCTGTACTTTCTTTTGTAAAATTAAAATCCCATTTTTTGATGCTTTCCAACGCAACTTTTGCCAGAGGCCCTAATTTTGTTGAATCTACATTTGCCAACATAATCGGCAAAGATTCCTCAGCATCTAAACTATAGTTGTCGTTTTGTAAAGCTTTCATATCGTCAAAAGTAACAGAATCCATCGCTGTCAATTTGCGTTGTAAAATACGACTTCTGACCGTTTCAAACTGATAACTATGATAATCGTGCGGATAAGTTGCATCAGTCTGGTTTTGATTGGCAGACATTACAAAACCCTGCGAATGGTTCTTAACATGAGGCATTTGCTCAAATGGAACATCACCAGCCCAAACATTTTTGGAGCTTGAACCATCGCTTACAAAACGACCTTCGCCACGTTTCTTGATAGGCATACGACCTTGCGTATAAATTCCATAATCGCCTGATTCTGTGGCAAATGCAAAGTTTTGCATCGGATAAGCGTAGGCTTTCAAAGCTGCCGTGAATTCTTCATAATTTTTTGCTTTGTCCAATAAATAAAAGGCGTTGATGTCGCCTTTACTTTCATCGTGACACAACCATCGGAACGCCAAACCATCATCAGTTTTAGAAGCATTTTCTACAACAACGGGACCGAATTTTGTATATTTCACTACATCTTTGACAATACCACGACCTTTTACGTTGTATTCCTCTGTTTTGTGTTCTACATTCACCCATTTCCCATCAAGTTCATATTGCTCACGAGAAGCATCTTTCCACTTGATTTTATACCATTCTGCGACATCGTGCATTGAGTTGGTTTGCGTCCAAGCGATATGGTCGTTGAATCCAATCACCACAAATGGAATACCAGGAAGGGAAACGCCATAAACGTTCATTTCTGGTGTTGTGATTTGACATTCATACCAAATCGCAGGCAATGAAAGCCCTAAATGCGGATCACCACACAAGATAGGCTTGCCACTCAATGTTTTTTTAGGCCCTACGACCCAATTGTTTGAACCAACGCCTTCGACGTGTTCCATGTCATTTTCCAAACGATAAGTATCTGAAAATGAAGCAGGTGGATTTGGTAAAGGCGCAGTACTCGCTTTAAAATTCCACTTTGTACCTTTCGGCACAATCGGTTCTTGACTCGGTGCAATATCTGGAATTAATTTATTAAAATCTGTTTCGCCCAAAATAGCAAGTGTGTTTGACGCATCAACATCGAGGTCGCCACGAGCCAAAGTTTTACACATGGTTTTAAAGAAAAGAGCCGTTTTTAGGATTGTCCAAGGTTCAGGTTTGTAGCCCAAAACTTTAAACTCAACAGGGTAATTTTTTTCTTCCAAAGTAGCCGTGTAAGCATTCACACCAGCCACATAACTTTCCAGCATTTTGTAGCTTTCTGGATCTTTAGCCCAACCTTTAACAGCGTTTTCGGCAGCCCAAAGCATACCGTAACGACGCTCATTTTGGTCAGATTCCAAGGCTTTTTCGCTCGCAATAACTTCGGAAAGTCGTCCAGAAGCGGCACGTGTGGCAATATCCATTTGCCAAAGTCGGTTCTGAGCGTGCAAATATCCTTGCATAAAAACAGCGTCATGGATATTTTCCGCAAAAATATGAGGCACTTCTCTATCGTCAAAAGTAATTTTGACAGGTGCTTTGAGTTCTTTCAAAACACCACTTTCGATGTCAAAAGAACTTGACGAAACAGAAGTTGCATTTTGCCAAAATCCTGAAAAAGGATTGAGCAAATTGCCGAATTTCGGTGTCGAAACGCCTTTTACAGCAAAAGAAGTTGAGAGTAGATAAATCAGACCGCCCGTGGCAGCCAAAGAGAGTAAAAACTTGAATAATCTCATAAAAAGTGAATGTTAGTGTTGTTTTGTTCTGATAAATCGCTTGACAATTTATTTGCAGGGATAAAAGTAGTTGTTTTTTGGGATTTTTTTAATTTTTTAGAAAAAAAAATTAATGGATTGAAAAAATTGCACTCTCAGGTTCAAGACTTTCCAGTATTTCCTACATAACGAGATTGACAATATACACGTCGGAAAGTGATTTTAGTATTTTCACTTATACAAAACATTGAATACCAAGCGTTTGCAATATTTTAATATCTTAATATCTAATAACCAACATACTATTGTGTATATTTTGCGTAAGGCGAGAAAAGGCGTGCCTTTTCTCTACACATTTGTTTATTGCTTCAAAACCTTCATTATTTCAACAGAAAAACCAACGCTACACCTAAGCGTTTTCGCCAAGATTTTTCGCTATGATCATCACCAGCAGCGAATATTGTTTTCCAATTTTTTTCAGAAAAACCTTTGTTTTGCATCATTTCATCTACCTTTTTTTGCAATGGAGGATACATCGCATCTAAGGTTTGGTCACCATAATCAAAATAAATTTTATGCCTTTTTGCTTTTGGTAAATGGGTTTTCATATAAGTCAAAAACGCATCGGGAACTGGATTATTTTCTTTTTGAATCGAGCCAGGCCAATGTGTGGACATACAAATTGCGCCACCAAATACTTTTGGATATTCACAAATCGCATACATTGAAATCAAACCACCCATGCTACTTCCTGCGATAAAAGTATTGTTTTTATCTTTTTTTGTAGCAAAATGCGTATCAATATAGGGCTTTAATTCTTTTACTAAAAATTCCAAATAAAGGTCAGAAATCGGTTTGAAAATATCTTTTACTCGACCCATACGCTGTAAAACCGCTGTAACAGTATCATGCTCTGTTTTTGTCATCGCCTCAAAAGGTTTTTGCGGAAAATACTCAGGATGACGCATTTTGCCATTGTTCCAAACACCAACAACGATGAATTTTTGTGTTTTGCCTTCTGCAATCAATTTTCCAGCGGTTTCATCGACCTCCCAAGCCTGTTTGTTCCAAGTTGTAGCCGCATCGTAAAGCATCTGCCCATCTTGCATATACAAAACGGCGTATTTTTCTTTGTCAGAATAAGCATCTGGTAGCCAAATGTCCACATTTCGGGCATCAACAAAACGAGAAGTAAAATTTTCGATGCGTTTTATACTACCGCTGCTGACTTGTGGTATTTGTGCTTGTATTAAAAACACAAATAAAATAGGAATTAGAAAAATTATTTTTTTCATAAGTTAGCACAAAAATAGTGAAAATATTGTATTTTAGGTAAAATTTCAGTAAATCAAAAAATAATGTAACAACGTAGTGCCACGACCATTAAATGGCTAACGAATTAAGACTTACAAGGCTTACCATTATAAGACCACTTAAATGGCTTGGCTAAAACAGTATTAAAGTAA
>JAYWHK010000228.1:0-21878 GCA_043777755.1 Saprospiraceae bacterium | reverse complement strand
CTTCTAACTTTTGTTTTTGTTGAAAATCTTTGACTGCTTTTTCGGTTTTTTCATCAAAATAACCTGTAAGTGGTGTAATGTGTCCTGTTCTACTCAACATTTTTTGTAAAAAAGTAACCTCATAGCCTTGATGGTCTTTTGCCAAAATTGGCAAAGGATAAGCATTAGAATAATGAAATGAAAACAAAAGAAGAAATACTAAGATTTGTTTCATACTATATAGTATAGGTTTTAGTCAAAAGTTTGCAAAGGTAAAAAGGATATTTTGATTTTTTACATTTATAAAAAAATGAATATTTAGATTTTGACATTTTTAGACCATTAAGCGTATTGTTTTTTTTTATTTTTATCGAAAAAAAATATACTTTCGTCGAGAAACACTACAATTTATACTATAATACCTGCTTTAAGATAGTACTATGTGTTGCATGGTACTATTTTTTACCTTATCTTTGTCCTATCATTTTGAAACGAACAAAAACAATATGAAATTCTTTAATTTTTCAAAGTCTAATAACAATTGACGAAACGCTAAAAAATATGAATGTTAATTTAGAAAATACAAAAGCCCAAATGCGAAAAGGCGTTCTTGAACTTTGCATTTTGGCTATCATTGCAGAAAAAGAGGCTTATCCTTCTGATATTTTGGAAAAGCTAAAAAGTTCTGAATTGATTGTCGTAGAAGGAACGCTTTATCCGCTACTCACTCGGCTCAAAGATGCTGGCTTACTGGAATACCGTTGGGTAGAATCTGAAAAAGGTCCACCTCGCAAATATTATCAACTCACCGACGCTGGCCGTAGTTCTTTATTAGAATTGCACAAAGGCTGGCTCGAATTGGTCAAATGTGTTGAAACCGTCGTTGGCAAAGCCGAGAAAGTAGAAAGTGAGAAAGTAGAAAGTGCGCATATTATCTTGAATAATGAACAAGAGATACTTGAAAACGAAAAAATAGATTAACCCCGAAACCTATTTTCTTACATTATTAAAAATACGTAAGAACTTAGATACGCTCAATATTAAAACGAAGTTTTAATAAAATTAGATTTAATTTTTATATCATGCATTAGTGAAAATTTGTTAAATTAGAGAAAATTCGTGTTTAAAAAAATACGCTAAATTATTACAAAAATACTATTAATCGAAACTTTAGACTCTAATTTTTAGAATTTAGAATCAAAAATTTAGAATCAAAAATTTAAAACATAATAAAATGAATAAGATACTAACGATAAACCTTGGTGGTTATCCCTATACGATTGACGATGACGCTTATGAATTTCTGAATCGTTATTTGGATTCTATCCGCAGACATTTTCGCAACAATGCAAGTTACAGCGAAATCATTGGCGACATTGAAACCCGTTTGGCTGAGATTTTTTCAGAAAAATTAGGTACTCGCACCATTATTTCTATGAAAGATGTGCAAGAAACCATTGCCATCATGGGAAGACCAGAAGAATTTGCTGGTGATACTGATGATACTACTGGTGGTGCTGCTGCTGGCGCAGGAGGAACTGCTGCTGCTAACGATGCTTATGAGCGTTTTCGCAGAGAATACCGTACAGGAAAACGACTTTTTAGAGATACTGACGATAAAGTTTTTGGAGGTGTTTGTTCTGGTGTCGCAGCATATTTTGGTATCGAAGATCCACTTTGGGTAAGAATTGGTTTCGCAGTTGCATTTTTCAGTTTTGGCGTAGGATTTTTATTGTATTTTTTATTATGGATTATCGTTCCTGATGCTTTAACTTCCGCTGACCGCTTGGCTATGCGTGGAGAACCAGCCAATATCGAAAACATCGCAAGGGTTGTGGAAGAAGAGTTCAATAGTATTAGCAATCGTTTTAACAATGGTTCAGGAACACAAAACAGTAGAACTTACGCTACAAGTGGTGGTGCAAAAGGTGTTGTTTCAAATATTTTTTCTTTTTTTGGTGAAATATTTTATGGCATCATCAATATCTTAAAAGTTGTTGCCAAACCTATTGTTTTCTTTTTTGGCGTAATTGCCTTCATCGTTTTGGCAGCATTTTGGGTAGCGTTTGGTGTTGGTGCAAAAGAAGGTTATCCTTTTGCACACTATGCTTTTGGCGACAATACATTCATGGGAACTTTGGCTTTTATCAATGTTTTTTTCTTGATAGGATTGGCATTGTTGGGTATTGGCTTGTTGATTGCTCGTATTTTTTTCAAAATAAGAGTAAATAAAGTTTGGGGCTTAGGCATTGGTTTATTTTGGTTGCTTAATGGTGTGAGTTTTGGACTTTTGGGCGCAACTTTTGGAAAAGAGTTTAATCGTGAAGCTCGTGTTACACAAGATGTTTTCAATGTAAGTTTGCCTTCTGACACCATTTATTTAGAAATAGAAGAAGACAACCGTTTTAGCGATTTTCATACGAATTTTGGACCTTTTAAGTTTGATCAAGAAAAATTACTAAATGGCGATGTTCGTTTGGAAATAAAAGAAAGTAAAACGAGCGATTTCCGTTTGGAAAAAGAAGCGCATGCCCATGGCAATACCCGTGAAGAAGCCGAAACATTGGCGAATCAAATTGATTACAAACCTCGTTTGGAAGGCAATCGCTTGATTTTACCAGAGTATTTTTTGATGCAAAATACCAAATTTAGAGGACAAGAAATCAAAATGTTTTTGTCTATTCCGAATGGAAAATACATCAAAATAGATGAAAAACTAAATGACATTGTTCGTTTTGATTTTGATGATCGCAAATATGACATTGGGCATTGGGAACGCTACAAAAAAGTGTGGAAAATGGAAAATGGCGAAATAACAAGTCCGCAAGTGGAAAAAGAACGTAATTTTGAATCTTCTTATGAACTCAAAGGTTTCAGCCGTGTCGAAGTCGAAGGTTATACCAATGTCAGCATCAAACAAGGCGATGTGTTCAGCGTCAAAGTAATTGGCGAAGAAGAAATCGTTAAAGAAATCGAAGTGGATAAATCTGGAAATACTTTGAAAATTGACGCTCGATACAATAGTGACCACGATAGCAATGACAAAGTAAAAGTTGTGATTACGATGCCACAATTGGAATTGATTGGATTAGAAAATGTACGAGAAGTGAGTATTTCTGGTTTTGTACAAAATGAAATGAGCATCAATACAGATGGTGATTTTAAGTTAAAAGCTGATTTTGACATAAAAAAATTAAAAATCAATGCTGACAAAAATACTCAAATAGTACTAAAAGGTAAGGGTGATAGCTTAGAATTAATTTTGGAAGATGGCGCAGAAATTAACGCTCGCCAATACGAAGTCAGAACAGCCACTACAAGTATGCACAGCGGTACAGAAGCTGATATTTACGTTACTGAAAAAGTCCAGAATCGTCGCAATGAAGGCAATCTGACAGTAGAAGGTGGCGCAAAAATCGAGAAAACTGACAAAAGTGAATAAAATTTAAAAACCAAATCTAAAACAACTTTACATCATGGAATTAATCTTAATTATTCGTTTCTTACAGTATTTGGGTTGAAATACTTTCAAGCCTAATCTTATTAAGTTTTAAAAATTTATTAAGATTAGGTTGGTCTGCAAATCCGAAATAGCAGTAGAGTAGAAGGTTGTGTATTGAAAAATGCACAACCTTTTTTAGTTTTACACTACGTTTGCAAGTCCCTCCTCAGGAGGGATTTAGGGAGGCTTTTATCTCAAACAAACTCAGCGTAATACCTTCATAATGCTTTGGCAAACCATCGCAATCAGGCGTTATAACACCTAAAAATTCAAAACCACATTTTTGATAATAGCCAATAAGTTTTTCATTGTCGCCCCAAGTATCCATTCTGACATAAGTCCTACCAATAGAAATTGCATATTCTTTTGCCCAAACAGCGATATGTTGAACAAAATTTGTACCACGAAAAGTAGGATTCGTCACTATCCGATGAATAAAAATCGAATCATTTTTATCTTTTTCTTTCCAAATAGAAAAATCATTGAGCGTAATCGCAAAAATACAAGCAATCTCACCATCAACGATGATTTTCCATTGACGATTTTCAGCAATTTCTTGATTGACCAAACTGGCTTCAAAACCTTGCCATTGCTTATTAAAAACTGTTTTTTGAAATTCAACTGCTGCATCGTATAGCTCAAAAATACGCTTAAAATCAGATGGAGTACTATTTTGTATTTGCATAGATTTAGATTTTTTTGCAAAAATACACTTTTCTCTCAAAAACACTATAACGTTTATACAAAATGTTGAGTAGAAATTATTTCCAATATTCCAATTCTATCAACCAGCATTAATCGTATGTAATGCTCCGATTCATCAATCTTTCAATTATAAATTTTACTAAAAAATACTTTTTTTCAAAAAAAAATAAAATATTTCAAAAAATATTGAACTATTTTAAAATAAAATAAAATAAATCATAAACAACTGATAATCAATTTTTTATTACTAAAAAAATACAAAAAACATCGTATAAAACAGATAAAAAGAAGTAAATACTTTCTCTTTTTACAAAATTATTTTCATAAAAATACAAAAAAAGATGCAAAAAATTTGGTGGCTCAAATAAAAGTTGTATCTTTGCACCGCTTTAAAAGATAAGCACATTTTTATTAACATTTCTTTACAAAGAAAGGCATGAATCAGAAAATCAGAATCAAATTGCGTTCTTACGATCACAATTTAGTTGATAAATCAACTGAGAAAATCGTAAAGACAGTTCGTTCTTCGGGCGCTGTCGTAACAGGACCGATTCCGCTGCCCACTGAGAAAAAATTCTTCACAGTGTTACGCTCTCCTCACGTTAACAAGAAGGCTCGTGAGCAATTCTCATTAAGAACGCATAAGCGTTTAATTGAAATCTATACACCAACTCAAAAGACGGTGGATGCGCTTTCAAAATTGGAATTGCCAAGCGGTGTCGATATTCAAGTTAAGTTGACGTAGTTATCGGTCTGATTCAAATGGAATTTAAGTTTCCATTTACTTTAAGGTTAAAGTAGTTTTGTAGTATTTTAAATCCAATCTTATTTAAAATACTCGACTTCAAACCCTAAATCCTAAATCCATATTCTGGATTTCCGATTTTCAAAAATTTTAAAAATCTCAGAAATATTAAGTTATTCGTTGGTGGCTGTATTTACTCTATCACTAAGGTAAATATCGCGTTATTGCAGGCGGCTAATACTGATGTTTCGTATTTTCTAATAAGATTAAAAAATCTTATCACAGTGAACGGTTTAATCGGCAAAAAAATTGGTATGACCAGCATTTTTGATGAAGCTGGTAATTCTGTCGGTGTAACTGTTATTGATGTGACTCCTAACGTAGTAACTCAGGTAAAAACGAGTGAAACAGACGGTTACGAATCAGTACAGTTGGCATACGGCGAGAAAAAGGAAAAAAGTACCACAAAACCGCTTCTTGGACACTTTGCAAAAGCAAACACAACTCCTAAACAAAAAGTTTCTGAGTTCCGTGATTTCAATGCAATAGCTAAAAGCCTTGGCGACGAGGTATCAGTTAGCGAAATGTTCGAAGTAGGCGAATTTGTACACGCAGTAGGCGTTACAAAAGGTAAGGGTTTCCAAGGTGTTGTTAAGCGCCACGGCTTCGGTGGTGTAATGCAAGCAACACACGGTCAGCACAACAGACTTCGCGCTCCGGGTTCAATCGGTGCTTCTTCTTACCCTTCAAAGGTAGTAAAAGGTATGCGAATGGGCGGACACGATGGTGCAGACCAACAAACAATTAAAAATCTTAAAATTGTTAAAATCTTTGAAGAGCAAAATCTTCTCCTTGTTAAAGGTGCTATTCCTGGCCACAAGGGTTCTATTGTTATCATTGAAAAGACAGGTAAGAAAAAATAAAAATGAAACTCGACGTTCTAAATATCAGTGGTGCTAAAACAGGTCGTACAGTAGAATTACCTTTAGAGGTATTCGGTATCGAACCTAATGAGCACGTTGTGTACCTTGCTGTAAAGCAATATTTGGCGAACCAACGTCAAGGAACACACAAAGCTAAAGAGAGAAGTGAAATCGCTCGTTCGACCCGCAAGTTATTCCGTCAAAAGGGTACAGGTGGAGCTCGTCGTGGTGATATGAAATCTCCACTCGTTCATGGTGGTGGTCGTGTATTCGGACCAAGACCTCGTGATTATTCTCAAAAATTGAACAGAAAAGTACGTCTTTTAGCACGTCGTTCTGCGCTTTCAAGCAAAGCAGCAGCTGGTTCAATTCTCGTTGTAGAAGACTTCAACTTGGCTTCACCAAAAACGAAAGAATTTGTCTCTATTTTAAATAATTTAAATATAGCTGACAAAAAAACACTTGTAGTTACTCCTGAACACAATGCGAATGTACACCTTTCTGGTCGCAATCTATTGAAATCAAGCGTAATGGTAGCAAGTGATATTAATACGTATGCAATTATGAACGCTCAGACAATCGTATTGTCAGAAAGTTCAGTTGCTAAGATTGTTGAAACTTGTGCTTAATTCATAATTTAAGATGAAGCAGATCATTATTAAGCCGATTATTTCTGAAAAATCGGATAAATTAGCAAGCAAATCTAATCAATACACTTTTATTGTTGATAAAACAACCAATAAAATTGAAATTGGAAAAGCTATTGAAGCGTATTACAACGTAACCGTTGAAGGCGTGAATACTGCGATTATGCCCTCAAAAGCAAAATCAAGAATGACGAAAAAAGCCGTAGTTAAAGGTCGTGTTTCGTCTTATAAAAAAGCAATCGTTACGCTTGCTGCTGGTGATACAATCGAAGTTTTCGGTTCAGCTGGTCAGGAAGCAGAAACTGGTGAAGCTTAATTAATAATAAATCTTATTAAAACGGATATTTCATAGACAATGGGTCTTAAAAAATATAATCCAATAACGCCGTCGTTACGTACGAAAGTATCTAACGCTTACGATGAGATTACGACAAACGTTCCTGAGAAAAGCCTTACGGTTTCTATCAAAAAAACAGGAGGTCGTAACAGCAATGGTCGAATGAGCATGCGCTATATCGGTGGCGGACACAAAAGACAATATCGTATTATCGACTTCAAACGCGATAAAGATGGAGTTCCAGGTGTCATCAAAACGATTGAGTACGATCCAAATCGTACAGCATTCATCGCATTAGTATTCTACACAGATGGAGAAAAACGTTACATTTTAGCTCCTAAGGGCTTGAAAGTAGGCGATAAAATTCAAAGTGGAAAAGGTGTAACTCCTGATACAGGTAACGCAATGTTCCTTTCAGAAGTTCCATTAGGTGCTACAGTTTTTGCGATAGAAATGCAGCCAGGCAAAGGAGCAGCCATCGCACGTAGTGCTGGTACTTATGCGACAATGCTTGGACGTGAAGGAAAATACGCTGTATTGCAAATGCCTTCAGGTGAAACTCGTCGTATCCTTTTAACTTGTAAAGTTACCATCGGAGTTTGTTCTAATCCTGACCACAACTTAGAAGTATCTGGTAAAGCAGGTCGTAGTCGTTGGAAAGGTCGTCGTCCACGTGTTCGTGGTGTCGTAATGAACCCGGTAGATCACCCGATGGGTGGTGGTGAAGGTCGTGCTTCGGGTGGTCATCCAAGATCACGTACAGGTGTACCTTCAAAAGGTTACAGAACTCGTAGCAAAACTAAAGCTTCTAATAGCTTGATTTTAACGAGAAGAAAAACTAAAAATAAATAATTAGGACTTTAAGATTGACACGATGCACCGATTTTTATTAATCGTAACGAATCGAGTAAATCATAAATCTAAAAAATAATTTAAAGATGCCTCGTTCAATTAAAAAAGGACCATACGTTTTCTACAGGTTACTTGAAAAAGTAATGAAATCTAAGGAAAGTGTAACAAGAAAGCAAGTTATCAAAACTTGGTCACGTGCTTCAATGATCATTCCTGATATGGTAGGTGAAACTATTGCAGTTCACAATGGTAAAACGTTTGTACCGGTGTTTGTTACAGAAAACATGGTAGGTCATAAGTTAGGTGAATTTTCACCAACTCGTAACTACCGTGGTCACGGTGCAGATAAAAAGAAAAAGTAATAGTAAACTTTTATTATAAATAAATGGAAGCTAAAGCAAAATTAACAAATTGCCCAATGTCTGCCCGCAAAATGCGTTTGGTAGTAGATAACATCCGTGGTAAGGATGTTACAATGGCATTGAACATTTTGAAGTTCACTAATAAAGAAGCGTCGATTTGGTTGGATAAGTTAGTTCGCTCTGCAGCGAACAACTGGATGCAAAAAAATGAAGATGCGGATATTGATGAGGCTTCATTATATATTAAGACAGCGTTTGTAGATGAGGCTCCTCAGGTACACCGCTTCCGTCCTGCGCCACAGGGACGTGCTGCCGCAATTATAAAGCGCCGCAATCACGTCACTCTCGTAGTGGATAGTCGTAATTAATTAATTTATTGATATTCAACATTCTAACAATAATATACCAAATTCATGGGTCAAAAGGCAAATCCGATTGGTAATCGTTTAGGTATCATCAGAGGTTGGGATTCCAACTGGTTCGGTGGTAAAGACTTCGGTTTAAAAGTTGTTGAAGACGAAAAGATTCGCAACTACCTCAGAGCGCGTATCGCCAAAGGCGGTATCGCAAGAATAATCATTGAACGTACACTTAAGAGAGTTACCGTTACAATCACTACGTCTCGCCCCGGTATCATCATTGGTAAAGGTGGACAAGAAGTAGATAAAATCCGAGAAGAATTAAAAAAACTTACTTCTAAAGACGTTCAGATTAATATTTCTGAAATCAAGAAGCCTGAGTTGGATGCGTTCATCGTAGGAGAAACTATCGCAAAACAACTTGAAGGTCGTGTGAACTACCGTCGTGCAATCAAGGCTGGTATCCAAGGTACCATCCGTGCTGGTGGCGAAGGTATTAAGGTTCGTATTTCTGGTCGTTTGAACGGAGCTGATATGGCTCGTTCAGAAGAATTCAAAGAAGGACGTACTCCATTACACACGCTTCGTGCTGATATAGATTACGCACACGTTGAAGCATTAACTGTTTATGGCAAAATCGGTATCAAAACTTGGATTTGTCGTGGCGAAGTTCTTCAAAAACGTGATTTATCTCCATTAGCTGGTATCGAAATCAAAGCACCTGGACAAGGTGGCGGCGGAAACGATAGAGGCGGAGATCGTCGTGGTGGCGGAGATAGAGGTGGAAACCGTGGCGGCGGAGATCGTCGTGGTGGAAACGATAGAGGCGGAAATCGTGGCGGTAATGACAGAGGTGGAAATCGTGGCGGTGGCGGCGATAGAAAACCTAAAAATTAATAAAAAAGTTGAACGTAATTTGCAGATAAGCAAGTGTAATTGAAATATTATGCCTAATTATTTACAATTTACATTTAATTAATAGCAAATTACATAAAAAGTTACTATCTTTGCACCCGAATCAAAAGGAAGCATCAGAGAATAGCTTTTTTATTCTAAATACTTAGAAATTTAACAGCAATGTTACAGCCTAAAAGAATAAAATATCGTAAGCAGCAAAAAGGAAAGGATAAAGGTATTGCTCATAGAGGTTCTACTATTTCTTTCGGTTCATTTGCGCTCAAAGCGGTTACAGGAGCTCGTTTGACAAATCGCCAAATCGAATCTGCCCGTATTGCAATGACTCGTTTCATGAAACGTGAAGGTAAAGTGTGGATTCTAATATTTCCAGACAAGCCAATCACTTCAAAACCAGCAGAAGTACGTATGGGTAAAGGTAAAGGATCTCTTGACCATTACATCGCAGTTGTGAAACCAGGTCGTATTATGTTTGAACTTGATGGCGTTTCAATGGAAATTGCACAAGAAGCTTTGAGATTGGCAGCACAAAAGTTACCAGTATTGACAAAGTTTGTTGTTCGTCCTGACTACGCTGCGTAATCATTTTAAATTTATTAGAATCGTCAAATAAAATGGCAACTAAATTAGATACTAAAAGTTTTTCAGATGAGCAATTAAGCTCAGAACTCGAAACAGCACAACGTGACTACGTTGCTGCAAAATTGGAGCACGCCACATCTGGCTTGCAAAATCCAACGGAGTTGAGAGGATTGCGTAAAGGCATAGCTCGTTTGATGACCGAAGCTCGTGGTCGTGAATTGGCTACTATGTCTCCTGAGGCATTAGAAGGACGTTCAAAACTTCGTGCAAGAAGAAGAAAGTAGTAACCAATTAAAATCCGAACTTCCAATTTTACATTAAAATGGAAAGAAAATTAAGAAAGTCCAGAATTGGCGTTGTCACAAGCAACAAAATGGAAAAAACCATTACCGTATCGGTAGAACGTAAATTACGTCACCCAATCTACGGTAAATTTGTAAAAAAGTCTAAGAAATTCCACTCACATGATGAAGCAAATGCTTGTAACATCGGTGACACTGTACGAATCATGGAAACACGTCCATTGAGCAAGACAAAGCGTTGGAGATTAGTCGAAATTGTTACAAAAGCTAAATAATTAATTGCCTTTCATTTGTTTAGGCTCAATTTTTTAAAAACATGATCCAGTCAGAATCAAGACTCAGAGTAGCGGATAATAGTGGTGCAAAGGAAGTTCTTTGTATTCGCGTGTTGGGAGGTTCTCAACGTCGCTACGCAGGTGTAGGTGACAAAATCGTTGTAACAGTAAAAGATGCATCTTCTACGGGTGTGAAGAAAGGTACTGTTACCAAAGCGGTTATTGTACGCACAAGAAAAGAGCTTCGTCGTAAAGATGGTTCTTATATTCGTTTCGACGACAATGCTTGTGTATTGTTGAACAACGCTGATGAGCCACGTGGTACTCGTATTTTTGGCCCAGTAGCTCGTGAGTTACGTGACAAAGATTACATGAAGATTGTATCACTTGCGCCAGAAGTACTATAAATTTTAGTATTTTGCAAAAATAAATCCTAAAAGTGACATTGTGTAAATCATAATATTGAAATTTTAAGGTTTTATATTTTACATTTTACATTTTGACTTTTACATTAAATATTTTATCATGTCAAAATCATCACAACACCGTTTCGCACCAAAGCTTCATGTAAAAACTGGAGACAAGGTGATGGTTATTTCTGGAGCCGATAAAGGTCAGACTGGCGAAATCTCAAAGGTGTTTCCTTCGGAAAATAAAGCATTGGTAAGTGGTTTGAACATTAAAATCAAACATACAAAACCTACGCAAGAAAACCCTGGTGCGATTAATGAAATCGAAGCACCTATTCATGTCACTAATCTTATGTTGGTTGATCCAAAAACGGGTTCACCTACCAAAACTGGTCGTAAGGTTATTGATGGTAAATCTGTACGTTATTCTAAATCAACAGGCGAAATCATTCAATAATGAGCTCTACTATTCGTTTAAAGAAAAAATATGCTGAAGAAGTTGCACCTGCATTGATGCAACAGTTCGGATATAAGTCGGTAATGCAAATTCCGAAATTAACAAAAATTTGTATTAACCAAGGTATCGGTGATGCAACTCAGGACAAGAAGTTAGTGGATAACGCTATGAATGAGTTGTCTATGATTACTGGTCAAAAGCCAGTTGCTACCAAGGCGAAAAATTCTATCTCAAACTTCAAATTGCGTGAAGACATGACCATTGGAGTCAAAGTAACTTTGCGTGGTGAGAGAATGATTGAATTTTTGGATCGTATGATTACGGTTTCATTGCCACGTGTACGTGACTTCCGTGGTGTTAATGACAAAAGTTTTGATGGTCGTGGAAACTACACTATGGGTATCACTGAGCAAATCATTTTCCCTGAAATTGATTTAGATAAAGTGAATAAAATCATGGGTTTTGACATCACTTTTGTTACCACTGCAAAAACAGACGCTGAAGCATTAGCCTTATTGAAAGGCTTAGGTATTCCGTTTAAAAATCAAAAGGTTAATCAATAAATAACATAAACTAATGGCAAAGAAGTCAGTTATCGCTCGTGAGCATAAAAGAACTAAATTGGTAGCTAAGTATGCCGATTTACGTAAGCAGTTGAAAGAGGCTGGAGATTATGAAGCGTTGGACAAGTTACCACGCAATTCAAATCCTAACCGTATGCACAACCGTTGTATGCTAACAGGACGTCCAAAGGGATATATGCGTGATTTTGGAATCTGTCGTGTAATGTTCCGTAAGATGGCTAACGAAGGTAAAATTCCAGGGATTACAAAATCTACTTGGTAATTTATCCATCAATTTCAGTAAGTGGAGCCTATCCACATATAGGGTTGGAGAAGTGTTATATCCTATCACAGTAACAAACCTCCTAATCTGTAACTAAAAATTTTATTTCTAAATTAGTTTTTAAGTCAATTATAAAATGGCAGTAACTGATCCAATAGCAGATTACCTTACACGGATAAGAAATGCTCAACAAGCAAATCACCGTGTAGTTGAAATCCCTGCATCAAGAGTAAAAAAAGAAATCACAAAGGTATTGTACGATCAAGGTTTCATCCTTAAATACAAGTTTGACCAAGTTGAGGGCAAAGGGGAAGTTATCAAGGTTGCACTCAAGTATGATCCTCAAACTAAAAAAGGTGTCATTACTGAGTTAGGTCGAATTAGTCGTCCGGGTCTCCGTAAGTATGCTCGTGTAGATGAAATTCCACGTATCATTAATGGTTTGGGTATTTGTATCGTTTCTACTAATAAAGGTATCATGACTGGCAAGCAAGCTCGCGTTGAAAATGTAGGCGGAGAATTGCTTTGTTATGTTTATTAAAAAATAAAATTTATTCTTAGCAAAACATTACATTGGTTTTGTTTTGTGAATTATAAAATATATTAATAAAATGTCACGTATAGGAAAAGCGCCGATTACAATACCGGCAAAAGTTGAAATCAGCGTTACTAAAGGTAACTTGGTGACTGTGAAAGGTCCTAAAGGGACTCTATCTCGTCAAATTGACCCAGATATCACCCTTCGTCAAGAAGATGGTACGTTGAATGTTGAGCGTCCAACAGATCAAAAACGCCACAAAGCAATGCACGGTTTGTACAGAGCATTGATATTCAATATGGTACATGGTGTGTCTGTAGGTTACACTCGAGAGTTAGAAGTAATTGGTGTCGGTTTCCGTGCTGAAAGTGCTTCTCAACAATTGAATTTGACCATCGGTTATTCTCACCCAATCATATTTGAATTGCCTAAGGAAATTGGTTTAACAACTATTTCTGAAAAAGGTCAGCCACCAGTTGTGAAATTGGAAGGTATTGATAAAGAATTATTAGGGCTTATTGCTTCTAAAATTCGTTCATTACGTAAGCCTGAACCATACAAGGGTAAAGGTATCAAGTACAAAGAAGAAATTCTTCGCCGTAAAGCAGGTAAAACTGGCGGTAAAAAATAATAATATTAATTTTCTATACATAGCATACTTATTGTATTTAAAATACTTTT
This sequence comes from Saprospiraceae bacterium, assembly GCA_043777755.1. Classification (GTDB taxonomy): domain Bacteria; phylum Bacteroidota; class Bacteroidia; order Chitinophagales; family Saprospiraceae; genus CANHEE01. Next base: position 8,461 of record JAYWHK010000228.1, on the reverse strand, counting down.
TTTGCAATAAGTATGCTATAAAATATAATCACTCAGGGTTATCTTAGAAAAATGAAAGTTACAAAAGCACAACATAGAAAACGGATTCACTACCGTATTCGTAAAAAAATCAGTGGTACTGAAGTCAGACCGCGATTATGCGTTTCTCGAAGCAATAAATCCATCTATTGTCAATTAGTTGACGATGTTACTTCTACTACGTTAGGAGCTGCAAGTTCTCGTGAAATCAAAGCAGATGGACTTAACAAAGTAGAACAATCTGCATTGGTTGGAAAACTTATTGCAGAAAGAGCAAAAGCTGCCAACATCACTACTGTGGTCTTCGATAGAGGTGGTTATTTATATCACGGTCGTATCAAAGCCCTTGCTGATGGTGCGCGTGAAGGTGGTTTGAATTTTTAATAAAAGCAGTTTTTAAAATTTTTTAATAAAAATGGCATATAATAAACCGACAGATAAATCGTCAGCAGCACCAACGGGTGACGAACTTAAAGAAAAGTTAGTACACTTAGGTCGTGTAACCAAGGTAACCAAAGGTGGTCGTACTTTCACTTTCTCAGCAGTAGTTGTAGTAGGTGATAATAATGGTAAGATTGGTCAAGGTCTTGGTAAAGCACGTGAAGTTTCCGAAGCAATTCAGAAAGCAGTAGCTGACGCTAAAAAGAATCTTGTTACAGTTCCAATTCATAAAGGTACTATTCCGCATGATTCACACGGAAAATTCGGTGCAGGTAAGGTGTATATCAAACCAGCTTCTGATGGTACGGGTGTAATTGCAGGTGGTGCGATGCGTGCTGTTCTTGAAATGGCAGGTGTTCATAATGTATTGGCAAAATCACAAGGTTCATCGAATCCACATAACGTTGTAAAGGCAACAATTGATGCTCTTGCTCGTTTGAGAAGTCCACAGCAAGTGGCTAAAACTCGTGGAATTTCAGTAGAAAAACTTTTTAACTATTAATTAAATAGTCACTTGTCAATAGTCTATATTTTATACTATTTTGACAGTTAAAAATAAAATCACAATGGCAAAGGTAAGAATTACACAAGTCAGAAGTATCATCAAAACGCCTCAGGATCAAAAAGATACTATCAGAGCGTTAGGATTCAGAAAATTAGGTCAAACTGTTGAGCATGAAGCTACTCCTCAAATCTTAGGAATGGCAAAAAAGATTGCTCACTTGGTTAAAATAGAAAATATCTAATATATTATTTATTGGTTGTTTAACTATTTTAATTTTAAAATTATCTTAAAATATTGAGCATCATTTTATTTTTTTGAAAAATAAAAGAAAGCTCTTTCTAAAATAGAAAGATATAATGGAACTTCATAATTTAAAACCTGCTCCAGGTTCTACTAAAAATCGCAAAAGAATAGCGCGTGGTCAGGGTTCTGGTCATGGTGGTACTGCCACTCGTGGTATGAATGGAGATGGCTCTCGTTCAGGTTCTCATTCAAAGCGTAATCATGAAGGTGGTCAAATGCCTTTACAGATGCGTCTTCCAAAAGTTGGTTTCAAAAATATCAACAAAATCAATTATGTGGTATTAAATTTGGATAGAGTAGAGCATATAGCTGAGACTCTCGGTACTACTTCAATTGATTTTGCTACCCTTTTGAAAGCAGGTATCGTAAGAAGAACAGATGTCGTGAAGGTATTAGGATCTGGTGAGATGACTAAGCCTGTTCAATTATCAGTTCATGCATGTTCTGAGTCAGCAAAAGCAGCTATAGAGAAAACAGGTGGCTCATTAAACATCATTAAATAATTAGAATGAAAAATTTACTATCTACCCTTCGTAATATTTGGGACATTAAAGAACTGCGTGACAAGCTACTTTTCACAGTTGCGATGCTTGCAATTTTTCGCTTAGGTTCTTATATTGTTCTTCCTGGTGTTGTTCCAGCTGCTTTGAAGCAAGCTTCATCAAATGGAACTGACCTCTTAGGTTTGATTAATAACTTTACTGGCGGTGCTTTCAGTAATGCATCTATTTTTGCATTAGGAATCATGCCATACATTACTGCTTCTATCATCATTCAATTGTTGGGATTTGCAGTACCTTACTTTCAAAGACTTCAACAGCGTGAAGGTGAGAGTGGTCGTAAGAAGTTAAATCAAATTATGCGTATGCTTACAGTTGCCATTACTTTGGTACAAGGCGGTGCTTATTTGACTTACTTGACTACTCGTAACGCTATTTCTCCTGGTATTTCTCCTGGTTTGTTTTGGGTTATCGGTATGATTGTTTTGGCTACGGGTACAATGTTCGCAATGTGGCTTGGTGAAAGAATCAATGATAAGGGTATTGGAAATGGTACATCTATGATTATCATGGCAGGTATCATGGCTCGTTTGCCAGAAGCATTTATTGCTGAGTTCCAAGCTAAGTTAGATCCAGCAAGTGGTGGTTTAGTAGCGTTTGTTCTTGAAATGGTATTCTTGATTGCAGTCATTATGGCTACAATATTGTTGGTACAAGGTGTTCGTCGTATTCCAGTTCAGTTCGCCAAGCGAATGGTGGGTCGTGATACAGCAACTATGCCAGCAGCGGGTAACCGTGACTACATTCCATTAAAATTAAATACAGCTGGTGTAATGCCAATCATTTTTGCACAAGCATTGATGTTCTTACCTGCAACGATTGCTGGTTTCGTTTCTAAAAATGATCCTAACGTAGTAGCAACACCATTCATGCAAGCATTATCTGATTATACTTCACCAACATATAATGTCATTTATTTTGTTCTGGTTTTGATTTTCACTTATGTATATACAGCGTTGGTTGTTAATCCTCGTCAGTATGCAGAGTATTTACAGCGTCAAAATGCGTTTATTCCAGGTGTTAAGCCAGGCGAAAGCACTGAGGAGTACATTGATAGTGTAACAACTCGTATTACATTCCCTGGTGGTGTATTTATAGGTTTGATTGCTATTTTACCTGCATTTGCTCGTATGTTCGGAATTAATAATTCGTTTGCTGCATTCTTTGGTGGTACATCATTGTTAATTTTTGTAGGCGTTATTTTAGATACTTTACAACAAATTGAAAGTCACTTGTTGATGCAAAAATATGACGGATTGGTAAAATCAGGTCAGATTCAAGGCAGAGCGCAAAGCGGTTTACAACAAATCGGAGGCTTCTAATAATGTTTATTGGAAAAGCAAAATCGAATCAGCTTTTTTATAAAACTGATGACGAAATAGAGTTGATGCGTGAAAGTAACCTTGTGGTGAGTAAGACCTTGGCATTAGTGGCGAGTCTTTTAAAACCAGGTGTTACAGGAACGTCAATTGACAAAGAAGCGGAAGCATTTATCCGAGATCATGGTGCTACACCTTCATTCAAAAATTATAGCGGTTTTCCTGCTTCACTGTGTGTTTCTTTAAATGAAGCCGTAGTGCATGGTATTCCAACAGATAAAGAATTTAAGGATGGTGACGTTGTGTCGGTAGATTGTGGAGCTTACCTTAATGGCTATCATGGCGATGCCGCTTTTACTTTTGCGATAGGTAATGTAGATGACAAAACAATGGATATGTTGAGTACAACTTTGACATCTTTGTACAAAGGTATTGAACAAGCCGTTGAAGGAAATAGATTAGAGGATATTGGTTATGCTGTCCAAGATTATGTGGAAAGAAAAAACCGATATTACATTGTAAAAGAATTGGTTGGACATGGAATTGGTCGTGATTTACACGAAGATCCACAAGTGCCTAACTATGGAAAAAGGGGTAAAGGATTGGTTCTCAAATCAGGGTTGGTGATAGCGATTGAACCAATGGTGAATTTTGGAACCCGTAATGTTCGTACGCTGAGTGACGAATGGACTGTTATTGCAGCAGACCGAAAGCCTTCAGCACACTTCGAACATTCGGTAGCAATTAGAAAAAAAAGTGCAGATATATTGTCAGATCACTCTTTTATTGAAAATGCAATAAAAAATAACATAGAATTGCGTGAAATTTCAAAAAAAAGTTAGATATTTGCGCTCCAATTAAAAAACATGGCAAAAGAAGGTTTAATCAAACAAGATGGAGAAATTGAAGAGTCACTCTCAAACGCAATGTTTAGAGTAAGACTCCAAAATGGTCACTTAATTACGGCTACTATTTCTGGTAAAATGCGTATGAATTATATACGTATTCTTCCAGGTGATAAGGTTGCTATTGAGATGTCCCCATACGACTTGTCAAAAGGTAGAATAACCTACCGCTATAAATAATTTATATAACAATGAAAGTAAGAGCATCTATCAAAAAACGATCTGTTGATTGTAAGATCGTTAGAAGAAAGGGAAAACTTTACATAATTAACAAGAAAAACCCTAAGTTCAAGCAACGTCAGGGGTAATACAAACCAAATTTTCAACTAAATGCCTTCCGGAGGTCAAGTAATTGGTTGTGTTTGGTGTTGTTGTTAAGGTTTGTAAAAACTTTCTTCAACTCAGCATACCTAATCAACCTTTAAGGATTGTGTAGGTCACCAGACTGAGAGGCTTTAGTGGACAATTTAAAAATTCAAAGTTAGCATGGCACGTATTGCAGGTGTAGATTTACCAAGAAATAAGCGTGGTGTTATCGGTTTGACTTATGTCTTTGGTATTGGACGTTCTACCGCTTCGAGCATTTTAGCTCAGGCAGGTGTAGATGAAAGTACTAAAGTAAATGAGTGGACTGACGATAACATCCGTACTATCTCTAAAATTATAGCTGATGACTTAAAAGTCGAAGGTGAATTACGTTCAGAAGTAGCAACAAGCATCAAGCGTTTGATGGATATTGCTTGCGTTCGTGGTCTTCGTCACCGTAGAGGTCTTCCAGTTCGTGGTCAACGTACCCGTACTAATGCACGTACTCGTAAGGGTCGTCGTAAAACTGTTGCGAATAAGAAAAAAGCAACTAAGTAATAGTCCTTGAGATGATGCGCTCTCTCATAGTAATTATTACTTCATTTTTCAACATTTTGAAAATACACTAAAAAAAAATGGCTAAAGCAGCTAAAAAAGTTAAGAAAAGAATTGTAAAAGTTGAGCCAGAAGGTGTGGTACACATCAGCGCAACTTTCAACAATATCATTATTTCTATCTCAAATAAAGCAGGTCAAGTTATTTCTTGGGGTTCTGCTGGTAAAGCGGGATTCCGTGGTTCTAAAAAGAATACTCCTTATGCGGCTCAAATGGCGGCTTCTGATGCAGCACGTGTTGCTTATGAAGCAGGTATGCGTACAGCAGAAGTAATCGTTAAGGGACCTGGTTCTGGTCGTGAATCTGCGATTCGTGCAGTTGATGCTTCTGGTATCAAGGTGTCTATCATTACAGATACTACTCCTATTCCGCACAATGGTTGTCGTCCTCCGAAAAGACGTCGCGTATAATCTTTTTACTAATTAATTGAAAGTTAATACTTTAATATAAAATGGCACGTTATACAGGTCCTAAAACTAAGAAAGCAAGAACCTTTGGTGAAGCTATCTATGGCTTTGATAAGAACTTTGACAAGAAAAAGCATCCTCCTGGAATGCATGGTTTGTCACGTAAGAAGAAGCAACGTTCTGACTACGCTACACAATTGATGGAAAAGCAAAAAGCTAAATATACTTATGGTGTATTAGAGCGTCAGTTCCGTCGTACTTTTGAAACAGCAACACGCCGTCATGGTGTAACTGGTGAAGAGTTATTAAAATTATTAGAAAGCCGTTTGGATAATGTTGTTTATCGTTTAGGTTTGGCAAGAGGTCGTCGTGCAGCTCGTCAAATGGTTAATCATAAGCATATCACTATCAACGGTATTGTGAATAATGCACCTTCAACTTCGGTTCGTCCTGGTGATGTTATTGCTGTTCGTGGAAAATCTCAGAATTTGGAGATGGTTCGTGAAACAGTTGGTAACAAAGAGGCTAAGAAATTCCCTTGGCTTCAGTGGAATCCTGACAAAATGGAAGGTGTTTATTTAGCATATCCTGAATATGATCAAATTCCTGAGAATATCAATGTTCAATTAATCGTTGAATTGTATTCTAAGTAATTTTAATATACATGAGTTTGTCTTTAAGAAGTTTTTACTACTTAAAGACAAACTTGTTTTATTGCTATTCATACATATATACAAAAATATAAAATGTATGATTGCAATCAAATTGGTGTGAAATATAAGTTTCTGCTAATTTTAAAAAATCCAAAACAATATTTTGGATTCAAATTGACACTATTTTCAAGTAGTTTATCCTCACTAAGTAATTAATATTCAATTTCGCAAATGAGTATATTAAATTTTCAGAAGCCCGATAAAATTGTAATGCAAAAAGCTACCGATTTTGAAGGTACTTTTGAATTCAAACCATTAGAGCCTGGGTTCGGTCAGACCGTAGGTAACTCAATCCGTCGTGTATTATTATCATCTCTCGAAGGTTTCGCTGTTTCTGCTATTCGTATCGCTGGTGTAGAGCATGAGTTCTCTACTATCCGTGGTGTTGTAGAAGATGTGGTCGAAATCATTTTGAACTTGAAGCAAGTGCGTTTGAAGCAATTGATTAAAGATGATGAAAGCACAATGGAAAAAATCTATTTGACCATCAGTGGTAAAGAAGAGTTCCGTGCAAGTGACATCGAGGAGGCAACGAATGTATTCAAAGTAACAAATCCTGATTTGTTGATTTGCCGCATGGAGCCGTTTGTAACTTTGGAAGTTGAATTAACTGTGACCAAAGGTCGTGGTTATGTTGTTGCAGAAGATAATTTGCCAAAAGATGCTCCTATTGGTGTTATTCCAGTAGATGCCATCTATACGCCTGTCAAGAACGTTTCTTACAAAGTTGAGAATACTCGTGTAGGACAACGTACTGACTACGAAAAATTAACGATTGAGCTTAAAACAGATGGTACTATTCACCCTGAAGATGCTATCAAAGAGGCTTCTCGTATTATGATTCAGCACTTGATGTTGATTACTGACGAGAATATTACTTTTGATGATGCAACAAGCCGTGAGGACAACATCGTTGATGAGCATATTTTGCACATGAGAAAGTTATTGAAAACGTCTTTGGAAGATTTAGATCTTTCTGTTCGTGCTTACAACTGTTTGAAAGCTGCAAAAATCAATTCTTTGTCAGAAGTAGTGCGTTATGATATGCACGAATTGTTGAAATTCCGTAACTTTGGTAAGAAATCTTTGGTAGAAATCGAAGAATTATTAGAAGAAAAAGGATTGACTTTCGGTATGGATTTGGCAAAGTACCGTTTGGACGAAGAGTAATTTAAAGTTAAAATCTAAAAGGTTAAATTTAAAATGCAAAAGTTACTTCGTAGGAGTTGCTCTCGTTTTAGATTTAACCTTTATTCATATTATTTTTTAATCATTTTGCAATTACTGACGTAGTTTTTTGAGTTCAGAATCTGAAATTTTAGTTGAATGTAATTAGGTATTTATTTTTACATTTTATTGTTTTGAGTTTTATATTTTGACTTTACAGAGAACTTTCCAGTGTTGCGAAGCTAATTTTTTTATTTAACATGAGACACGGAGATAAAATCAATAACCTCGGTCGTAAAAAAGCACATAGAATTGCGTTGTTAGAAAACCTTTCTTGTGCATTAATCCAACACAAAAGAATTACTACTACTTTGGCTAAGGCTAAGGCATTGAGAGTATTTGTCGAGCCAATCATCACGAAGGCAAAAGACAATACGACTCACTCTCGCCGTGTGGCATTTAGTTATTTACAAAATAAAGAAGTGGCGAAGGAGCTTTTCGGTGTAGTTGCACCAAAAGTAGCTGACCGTCCAGGTGGTTACTGCCGTGTTATCAAATTAGGTAATCGTAAAGGTGACGGTGCTGAAATGGCAATGATTGAATTGGTGGACTTCAACGAATTGTTGTTGGGTGCTAAGACAGAAGGTGGTGCTAAGAAAAAACGTACTCGTCGTGCTGGTGGAGCTGCTCCAAAGGCTGATGCAATTACGGAAGAAGTAAAAGGTACTGACCCTGAATTAGATGCAATGACTGATGTTGCAGCTGAGGAAGCATAAAAAATGTAAAAGTTTTACTTGATTTTACCTTTACAATATAAATATAAAAAACCTATCTCGGAGCTTCGGCTCTGAGATAGGTTTTTTTGTTTTTATAAGCTAAATATTTGCCTAAATATTTATTTTTTTGTAGAAAAATGACATTGTAAAATATTGATTATTAGTTATTTGTAAAAAAAATTGCGTTCAAAGGTTATAAGAATGATATGCTTGATATGTCACATCATACGTTTTTATTTCTGAATAAAAATACTTACCTTTGTAGTATGAAAAATATTTCGCCAGTATTCTGAATTTGAAGCTGCTCTGCTAATTTATGTGAATTTTTACACTATTGAGCGGCACGAAAAATGTAAGTGCAACGAAATCATAAAAAAAGCGTAATTTTGAGTTATCAAACGAAAAAATTATGCAAGAAACAGTATT